>DATIVW010000374.1:0-3843 GCA_035465595.1 Rhizomicrobium sp.
CGTGCTCGACTATTACCGCAAGAGCGACGACGGGCGACTGCTCTTCGCGGGGCGCGAAGGCTATTGGAGCGTGCCGACCGATATCGCGCCGATCGTGCGCCGCCGCATGCTGCAGGTCTTTCCGATGCTGAAGTCCGTTCCGACGGAATATGCCTGGAGCGGGACGGTCGGCATCACAGTAACCCGCTTGCCGCATTTTGGACGCCTGTCGCCGCGTGTCCTGTTCGCACATGGGTATTCGGGCCAGGGCGTTGCGCTTTCGTCCATCGGCGGAAAGCTGATGGCGGAAGCCGCGATGGGAAATCCGGAACGGTTCGACGTCATGGCCCGGGTGCCGGCGCGAAAATTCCCTGGCGGACCATGGCTGCGCAAGCCGTTGGTCGCGGCGGCGCTGTTTTCCTTCAAGATCGCGGATGCGTTCTAGATATCGAAATCCGACTCGCGAATGACCTGGTCCATCACTTGCGAAGGACGGTCGCAACCGGCGCAGCCGACTTCCTTGGCCGGCACACCGGCGACCGTGCAATTCGCCGGCACCGGCTTCAGCACGACGCTGCCCGCCGCCACGCGCGAATATTCGCCGACCTCGATATTGCCGAGAACCTTTGCGCCCGCACCCAGAAGCACGCCGCGCCGGATTTTGGGATGGCGGTCTTCGTGCTCCTTGCCCGTACCGCCCAGCGTCACGCCATGCAGCATGGAGACGTCGTCATCGACCACCGCGGTTTCGCCGATGACGATACCGGTTGCATGGTCCATGAAGATGCCGCGGCCGATGCGGGCATTCGGATGGATATCCACCGCAAAGAGCTCCGATACGCGGCTCTGGATGAAGTAGGCGAAAGGCGCGCGGTTGTGCTTGTAGAGCCAGTGCGCGATGCGATGGCTCTGCAGCGAATGGAATCCCTTGAAGAACAGAAAGGCCTGCGCGTAGGTGTGGCAGGCGGGATCGCGCTCGAACACCGCCGACAGGTCCGCGCGCACGGCGGCGCCGATCTCGGGATCGGCCTTCATGGCCTCCTCGAACACTTCGCGTGCAAGCATGGGCGTGACGCCCTCGCCCCCGATCTTGGCCGCCAGAAGATAGGCCAACGCGTCTTCGAGGCGGTCGTGCTGGAGAATAGTGCCATGCGCCAGCCCCGCGATGGCGGGTTCGCGCGATACAAACTCTTCCGCCTGCTCGCGCAGCGCGGACCAGATGGGATCGACCTGGGCGACTTTTCCGACGTGCAATGACATGAATGGCTCCGTTGCGCTCAGTATACCGAAACCCGCGGCACTTTCCTAACTTGAGCCGGGCGCGCGAAAGCCCTCTCGCGCCCCATCGGGCGAGAGGTTATGTAAGTCCTTAACGCCAACCCGCAACCCTCATAAGGGGTATGCAATTTCCGGCTTCCTTCATGGTTGATGCTTTCCAATTGAATCGCCCTGCCCCGCAGACGCTCGATCTGCTGCTGTCGCGCCGCTCCGGCTCGGCCAAGGCCATGACGGGGCCGGGGCCAAACCCCGATGAATTGCGTGTGATTTTGCAGGCCGGTGCGCGCGCGCCGGACCACAAGAAGCTGTTTCCCTGGCGCTTCATCCTGTTCGAAGGCGAAGGGCGCAAGCGCATGGGCGACATGCTGGCCGATGTTCTCGCCACCGAAGGCGATGTCAGCGATGAGCGCATCGCCATGGAACGCGGACGCTTCCTGCGCGCGCCCGTCGTGATCGGCGTCGTCAGCCGCGTGCGCGAGAACATCCCGATCCCGACATGGGAGCAGGAGCTGTCGGCCGGAGCGGTATGCCAGAACATCCTGCTGGCATCGCATGCCCTGGGATATGTCGCGAACTGGATCACCGAGTGGTGCGCGTACGACCCCCTCGTGAAGCAGAGCCTGGGCCTGGTGCCGGGCGAGCGGATTGCAGGTTTCATCTATATCGGCAAACCTGCTGAGCCGCTCGAGGAGCGCGTGCGGCCGGATCTGGACAAGCTCATCACGCGGTTCTAGGGGCGGATCATGGGGCGGAAAATCCTGTTCATCACCACCGACCAGATGCGGTTCGACGCGCTGGGCGTGAACGGACAGAAGATCGCGCGCACGCCCGCCATCGACGCCCTCGCCCGCGACGGCATCAACTACACCCGATGCCACGCGCAGAACGTCGTCTGCATGCCCGCGCGCGCGACGATGATCACGGGCCAGTACGTCACCACGCATGGGGTATGGATGAACGGGGTGCCGCTGCCCGTCGATGCTCCGTCCGTCGCGCGGCTGCTGAAGGAAAAGAAGAACTACCGCTCCGCGCTGATCGGCAAGGCGCACTTCGAACCGTTCCTCGATTTTCAGCTGCGCTTCGAAGAGAACCGCATGGGCATGGAGGATCGCTATGGTCCGCATCGCGGCTTCGATCACATGGAACTCGCGGCGCATGGCGCGCGCGGGATGCTCCACTATCCGCGATGGCTGATGAAGAACCACCCGGAGGTCATGGACGAATTCTATCCCGTGCTGGGCCCGAACATGGCGCAGAATTCCTTCGGGCTCGGCGACACCAAGGCGATCCAGACCAAGCACAACAAATGCCCGCGCGGCCTTTATCACACCGATTGGGTAGCCGACCGCACCATCGCCTATCTGAATTCGCTTGATCCGGACGAGGACTGGTTCGTGTGGATGAGCTTTCCCGATCCGCATCACCCGTGGGATCCGCCGGAGAGCGAAATTCATCGCCACAACTGGCGCGACCTGCCCGTTCCCGCGGGCTACCCCGGCAGCCGCGAGAAGATCGAGCAGATTCTTTCCGGCAAGCCGCGCCATTGGCGCGAGTGGTGGGCGGGCGAGCGCGTCACCTGTTATGAGGCGCCGCCCGATTTCGTGCCGGCCAATCTTACAACCGATCAGTTGCGCGAGATCGATGCGCTGACGCATGTGAAGAACGAGCTGATCGACGAGGCGGTGGCGCGCGTGATGGCCGCGATCAAGGCGCGCGGCTGGGACGGCGACACGGACGTGCTCTTCACCACCGACCACGGCGAGTTCCAGGGCGACTTCGGATTACTGTTCAAGGGTCCGCATCACGTGACAAGCCTGATGCATCTGCCGATGATCTGGCGGCCCGCGCCCAATGCGAAGGTCGCGCCCGCCGTGCTGGATGCGCCCGTCGGCCAGGTCGATTTCGCACCGACCTTTTGCGAGATCGCGGGTGTCGCGCCGGGCGCGTGGATGGAAGGTGCGCCGCTGCCCAGGGATGCGGCGATGGCGGATGAGCGCGAAGCCGTCTTCACCGAATGGGATTCGGAGCACAACGGCATCTCGATTTCGCTGCGCACCCTCTTCCGCGACAACTGGATCGTCACCGCCTACGGCAAGTCGTCTCTCTACGAAGGCACCGAGGGTGAGCTCTACGATCTGCAGAACGATCCCATGCAATGGCGCAATTTGTGGGATGAGCCTGCGGCGGCCGCCCTCAAGAAGGACCTTCTCGCCGAGCTGCGGGACAAGACACCAAAACAAACCGAGCCGCACCGGCCCGTCGTGGCCTCGGTCTAGGCCCGGATGCGGACTTATCTCAAGCGCAGCTGGGTGCATCCGAAACTCCGCGGCGGGGAATCCAGGATCCATGGCGAGGGCGTTTTCACGACTGCACCCATTGCGCGCGGCGAGAAGCTCATGGAATTCGGCGGTGAAAAAATATCGGGCGACGAAACCACGAACGGCGATTACCGGGAATGCTCAGTCTGGCTTGTGGCTGACGATGCATACCTCGCCCTGCCGGAGAGCGATCCCGATCCCAGCCTCGACGAGAATCTCAACCATTCGTGCGACGCCAATGCGTGGCTGGTCGACGAAGTGACGCTCG
>DATIVW010000375.1:0-4367 GCA_035465595.1 Rhizomicrobium sp.
AACTGCCAAGAAATGCTGTTGGAACGAGCCGGTTTCCGTGCCTAGAGTCCCCATATGGTGACGCTGAATCGGATTTACACCAGGACCGGCGACAAGGGCGAAACCGCGCTCGGCGACGGCACGCGGCTGCCCAAGCATGCGTTGCGCATCAGCGCCTATGGCACGGTAGACGAGGCCAATGCCGCGATCGGGCTGGTGCGGCTTCATACGCACGGCCAGATGGACGCAATGCTGGCGCGCATCCAGAACGATCTGTTCGACCTGGGCGCCGATCTCTGCGTGCCCGAAACCACCATGCGCAACGAAGGCCGGCTGCGGATCGTGGAGGCACAGGTGGCACGGCTGGAAAGCGAGATCGATTCCATGAACGCGGAGTTGAAACCGCTGACCTCCTTCGTGCTGCCGGGCGGAACGGCGGCGGCGGCGCATCTGCACGTGGCGCGCACCATCGTGCGCCGCGCCGAACGGCTTATGACGGAACTGGCCGGCCATGAACCGGTAAACCCGGCCGCCATCAAGTATGCGAACCGCTTGTCGGATCATCTCTTTGTGGCAGCGCGCTTCGCCAACGATCACGGCGCGGGTGACGTCCTCTGGGTTCCGGGCGGAACGCGGGAAGAAAAATAATCAGTCTTCGCCCGAGCGTCGCCCGAACAGGAACGCCAGGATCACTCCGGGCAGGCCGATCACCGCCCAGCTCCAGAAGCCCATGACGGTCTCAATCCACTGCGCGCCCGGCTGCGGTATCGTGTGTTCGAGCCAGGCGCGGAAGGCCAGATCGCTTGGCGGGTGCATGATCATCCACACCTGATCGAGCGAGCGCACGGTAATCTCGCCACCCTTTTCCAGCGATGCGATCACATCCGCGCCCAGCAGCATCAGGCCGAGCACGATCAGGACAAGGCTCAACAGGCGCATTGCGGCTTGCATGTGGACTACCCCAGCTTGCGGCAACCTAGCCGGGGCGGCGGGCGCCACACAAGAATGGTGAACCCCGGTTAACCAACATTCACGCGGTTTGGTTTCCGCTGTCGCGGTTCCGTCGTTATTGGCCGGGATAAAGCGTGCCGTCGCGGTGTGTGAACTTGTCCGTGCGGGAATCGATCTGCATGTCGATGTCCGGGTAGTCGCAGAAATCCTCCGTCGAGCGCGTGCCCACCTCGAGGCATACCGCGTCGGCCCTGGACTTGTTGATCAGATGATGTCCGTTCTTGTCCATTTTGGGGAAGGCCGCGCAATCTCCGGCGCGCAAGACATGCTCGCCCTTGTCGTCGACGAGCACGACCTCGCCGGAGAGAACATAGACGAATTCGTCTTCTCCCGAATGCCAGTGCCGCTGGCTGGACCACACGCCGGGCGGTAGCGTGAGCAAATTCACCCCGAAATCGTTCAGGCCGCCGGCATCGCCGAGGCGCCGGCGAAGCCGCTCCGCGCAAGGCTTGTCGAACGGCGCGGGATAACCGCTGCCGCGTTTCAATTCCGCTTTGGCGATTTCGATCTTGGGCATGAGATTCCTCCTGCCCCGCAGCCTAAGACGAAACCGCCCGCGGGACATCTCCCGCGGGCGGATCGACACTATGCAGAGAGCGCAGGGACTAGGATTGCGCAGGCTGCGCAGCCGGCGCGGCATCCGCTTTCTTCTTGGTCAGGTCTTCACCGGTGACCTGGTCGACGGCCTTCATCGACAGGCGCACCTTGCCGCGATCATCGAAGCCCAGCAGCTTCACCTTCACGGCCTGGCCTTCCTTGACGACGTCGCTCGGCTTGTTGACGCGCTGCGGCGCCAATTCCGAAACGTGGACAAGCCCGTCCTTGGGACCGAAGAAGTTCACGAAGGCGCCGAAATCCATCACCTTCACGATCTTGCCGTCGTAGATCTCGCCGATTTCCGGCTCGGCCACGATGCCCTTGATCCACTTGAGCGCGGCCTTGATCGACTCGCCGTCGGCGGAGGCGATCTTCACCGTGCCGTCATCCTCGATGTTGATCTTGGCGCCCGTCTTTTCGACGATCTCGCGGATCACCTTGCCGCCCGACCCGATCACTTCGCGGATCTTGTCGGTCGGAATCTTGATCTGCTCGATGCGCGGCGCGTGCTCGCCCAGCTGCTCGCGGCTGTGCGTGAGCGCCTTGTTCATCTCGCCCAGGATGTGATGGCGGCCGTTCTTCGCCTGATCCAGCGCCACGCGCATGATCTCTTCGGAGATGCCCGCAATCTTGATGTCCATCTGCAGCGCGGTGATGCCGTCCTGGGTGCCCGCGACCTTGAAGTCCATGTCGCCGAGGTGATCTTCGTCACCCAGGATGTCCGACAGGACCGCGTAACGCTGGCCTTCGAGGATGAGGCCCATCGCGATGCCGGCGGTCGGCTTCTTGATCGGAACGCCCGCATCCATCAGCGACAGCGACGCGCCGCACACCGATGCCATCGACGAGGAGCCGTTGGACTCGGTGATTTCCGACACCACGCGCAGCGTGTAGGGGAATTCATCCTTGCTCGGCAGCATCGGATGGATCGCGCGCCATGCAAGCTTGCCGTGGCCGACTTCGCGGCGGCCCGGCGCACCCATGCGGCCCGTTTCACCCACGGCATAGGGAGGCATGTTGTAGTGGAGCATGAAGTTCTGCTTCACGGTGCCTTCCAGCTGGTCCTGGAACTGCTCGTCTTCCGCCGTGCCCAGCGTCGTGACGACCAGCGCCTGCGTTTCGCCGCGCGTGAACAGCGCCGAACCGTGCGTGCGCGGCAGCACGCCGACTTCAGCGACGATCGGACGGACGGTGACGAGATCGCGGCCGTCGATGCGTGTCTTGGTGTCGAGCACCGCATTGCGCATCACATGGGCTTCCACGTCGTGCATCAGGTCGGAGAACACGTTGGCGGCAACCTTGCCCTCGCCTTCGCCGACATACTGCTCCGCATATTTCTTGCGGATCGCGGCAATGGCGTCACGGCGCTCATGCTTCTGCTTGATCTGGAACGCGGCTGCGAGTTCGGCCGACGCCGAGGACTTCAGCGTGTTGCGCAAACCGGCATGCACGTCTTCCGGCAGCGGACGCGGATCCTTCGCGGCCTTCTCGGCGAGGCGGATGATCGCATCGATGACCGTCTGCATTTCCTTGTGGCCGAACATCACGGCGCCGAGCATGACGGCTTCCGAAAGCTCCTGCGCTTCGGATTCCACCATCATCACCGCATCGCGCGTTCCGGCGACGACGAGATCGAGCTTGGAGTTCGGATAATCGTCGATTGCCGGATTGAGGCGATATTCGCCATCGAAGTATCCGACGCGCGCCGCGCCCAGCGGGCCCATGAACGGCACGCCGGAAATCGTCAGCGCGGCAGACGCCGCAACCATGCCGATGACATCGGGATCGTTTTCCATGTCGTGCGACAGAACCTGAACCGCAACGAGCGTGTCGTTCTTGTAGCCTTCGGCGAAGAGCGGACGGATCGGCCGATCGGTGAGGCGCGAGATCAGCGTCTCGCGCTCGGTCGGCGCGCGCTCGCGCTTGAAATAGCCGCCCGGAATCTTGCCGGCGGCGTAGTAGCGCTCCTGGTAGTTGACGGTGAGCGGGAAGAAATCCTGACCCGGCTTCGGGCTGTGCGCGCTGACGACGGTCGCCAGCACGACGGTTTCGCCATAGGTCGCGACGACGGCGCCATCGGCCTGACGCGCGACCTTGCCGGTCTCGAGGGTCAGCGTGCGGCCGCCCCATTCGATGGTCTCTTTGTGGACGTTGAACATTTCTATCTTTCCTTCATTCCCTGAAGCCGGATTGCTTCAGGCTTTGTTTGTCTGCCTATCGCTTCGCTACTTGAGGCGATGTATTGCGGCGAGTTTCTCTATCTCTCACGGACAAACGGTAGTGCGCGGGCAGGGCCATCCCCACCCACGCTTTCGTGTCTTGGCCTTCGATGGAAGACAGCGCGCTCAGCGGCGCAGGCCCAACCGCGAGATCAGCGACTCATAGCGCTTCTCATCGGTTGCCTTGACGTAGTCGAGAAGGCGGCGGCGTTGCGACACCATCTTGATCAGGCCACGGCGGGAGTGATTGTCCTTGCTGTGACCCTTGAAGTGCTCCGTCAGGTTGTTGATGCGCTCGGAGAGCACGGCAACCTGGACTTCCGGCGATCCGGTATCGTTCGCCTTGGTCGCATATTCCTTGATCAGTTCGGCTTTACGTTCTGCGGTGATCGTCATTTCTCTAGCAAGCTCCGGTCATCCAAAGTTGAAAACACGAAACGGTCGGAGCTCTCCAGCTGCGAGTTCGGCCAGTGCGACCGGCTCACCCTCGCCAGTGGAGAGGTAGACCGTGAGACCTGAGAGATCGTGTTCGTCCGGAAAGGCGTCCGTGATGCGGGCGAA
>DATIVW010000376.1:0-3827 GCA_035465595.1 Rhizomicrobium sp.
GAAGCGATGGTCGCCCTGAAGGTGTCGCCCGTGAGCGTGGCAACGCCCTGCACATTGGTCATCGGCGACATGCCGGTGACATAGGTCACGGTCGCGGCCGTCAACGGCACCGAAAGATTGAGCGCGTCTTCCGGCAGCGCCGGCTGGTCCAGTGCGCCGGCCTTGATATCGGTGTGCAACGAGATGGGGCCGATGCGGCCGGCGGAGATGTTGTCATTGATCCATTCGCGCGCGCCCTCGCCCACATGCAGCGGCCAGTAGTGCAGGAAATCGCGCACGTTCATGGCCGCAATCGTTCCGTCGGCCGCGATCGCCGGCGAGGTGTCGATGCCAAGCGTGACGGTGGCGGACAACTGGGCATTCATCGGGCCGCCCGAGATATTCAGCTTCTGTATGTCGATCTTCTGCGTCGCCGGCGTGTAGACCGTGTGCATAGCAATGCGGCCCAGCGTGACCGACTGTTTCACGACTCCCGGCATGGCGACCGAGAAGCGGTCCGCATTGAGATCCAGCGTGGCAAGGGTCAGGGCGTCGTTCGCATCGAATGTCAGTTGACCCTGGCCGGTCAGGTGGGCGCGGGCGTGATCGCCTTCGAGCGAGGCATCGTCCACCAGCAGGTGGCCGGTGTCGCCGTCGTAGCGCGCCACGAGTTTCAGCGCGCGCACCTTGAGCGGCGCGCCCAGGCCATTCACGGTACCGGAAGCGCCGATTCCGAGATCGGCAAAGCGCAGCCGCGTTCCATGCTCGAAGACGAAGGATCCGGTGATATCGGTCTTGAGGTCGAACGGCGTGAGAAACGAGAAAGCGCTGGCGTTGCGCCCCAACGCCTTGAGGCTGAGCCCGGTCAATCCGACATCGCCGGTGACCTTGTCGTTCGGATTCTGCGGCAGCTTGAGATTGGCAACCAGGCGCGCAGGTTTGCCGGAAATCTCGATCCGGGAATCGACCGTCGCGTTCATCGTGCCCGAGCTGCGCTGTGCGGCGGCGCTGGTTTCGATTTGAAAATTCGCGTCCGGCGACACCAGGAAGGCGCCGGTGCCCTCGTCGTAGAACGCAAGGCGCGCATGCTTCACCGCGAAGCTCTGCAGCGATGACGGGCCTTTCGCCTTCGATATCGCTTCGCGGATGCGCTCGAGCACGTCGTTGTCGGTGACATCGCGCTCCACGCCCAGACGCAGCGAGCCGTCTTTCGTGCGCACCAGGGTCAGCTGCATGCCGACAAGCGAGATCCGCTTGACCTCGAGGCGTCCCTGCAGAAACGGCCCCGCCGCCAGATCGACTTCAGCTTTCGGCGCCTGGGCGATGATGCGCTGCCGCCGGTCCAGGACGCGCGCGCCAAGAACCACCAGGTTGATGCGATGCTCTTCGCGCGACCATTCGATGGCGGCTTGGTCGTAACCGACCGCAAGGCCCGGCAGGGAATCCGAGATCGCCTGGGCGACCTGCGCGTTGAACGGCCCCAGGGAAACCGGGCCGACCAGTACCCGGATGACCGCGCCGACGATGAAAAACAGGATCGCCGTAACGACGCCGGCCACGACGAGCCCGGCGAGCCGAAAGTGGCGCTGATAGGGACGCAAGAAGCGGCCGGCAGGCTCCAGCTGCCTGCGGCAGGCATCGGCCCAGTCCTGTAGGAATGTGAGAACGTCGTCCAATGGGCTACCCGTCTTGATTCAGGCCTTTTCGCAGGCTTGCCCCCGGCGTGCCCACCTCTTGCGCCGGTCCGCTTATCAGCTTATCGCCTAACGGTTATTTCCGGTAAACGCCAGATCGCGCGTCGGCAGAAAGCCGTCTCCAAAATCCGTAGAGAGGTCGCGAATGACGAAAGAACTTGCGCCGGGCGACAAGGCGCCCGCCTTCCGGCTGCCAACCGATGGAGGCGGTGAAGTCTCCTCCACCGCGCTCAAGGGCAAACCCTACGTTTTGTATTTCTACCCGAAGGATAATACCGCAGGTTGTACCAGGGAGGCAGTCGAGTTCTCCGCTGCACAGCGGAAATTCGCCGCGGCCGGCATAGAGATTGTGGGTATTTCCAAGGACTCGCCTGAATCTCACGAAAAGTTTAGGAAAAAATTTAGACTCAAAGTTACCTTGGGGTCCGACGCCGAGCTGAAGGTCGCCCACATCTATGGGGTCTGGATCGAAAAATCCCTATATGGCCGCCGCTACATGGGAATGGACCGGGCGACGTTCCTGGTCGATGCCAAGGGCGTCATTCGGCAGATCTGGCGCAAGGTCAAAGTGCCCGGCCATGTGGAGGCCGTTTTGAGCGCGGCGAAGGCATTATGAACAAACGGCGCGCTCCATTTCGCCCGACATTAACTGCCAGATCCCTTTTCTGGACTAAGAGCTTGATCCAGCGCCCCGAAATGGGTGAAATGAAACCTTCTGGGGTAGGCGCGCAAGACGCCCAAAAGGGAAGTTCCAGTATGGCCGATGGGCTCGTAGAGCGCGTCTGGGCGTGGCTTCATGCGACGTTCCCTGAGCGGCAGATCTATATCCGCAGCGATGGCCGCGTGCAGTTCTTCACCTTCGGCGCCACCCTGCAGGCCACCCTTTCCGGCCTCGCGCTCATCTTCCTCGGCTGGGTCGCTTTCGCGTCCGTCAACGTCATCTTCAAGGACCGCATCATCGCGGCGAAGGACCATCGCTATCAGTCGATGCAGTCCACCTACGAGAACCGCGTCGCCGACCTGCAGCTGTCCTATGACGAGCTCAACAACGCGCTGGTCGGCGCGGAAGACCATTTCAAGAGCGTCGCCGACGAGCTGCAGAACAAGCAGCGCACTGTCGCGAAGCTCCTGAGCCGCAAGGAACAGGTCGACTCGACGTTCCAGAGCCTGCAGGCCAAGGCGGTCGGCCCCTCCAGCGGCGACGGCGCCGCAGGCGATGGCGACATGGCGGTCGCACCGAACGCCAGCTCCGCCAGCGACAGCGTCGGCGACGAAAGCGAAACCGCCGGGTCGCAGCTCAACGTCATGCCGCAGACGCCGCGTCCGCAGCCGCGCACGGCAAAGCCCGTCAAGGCGAGCTTCCTGGATGACGCCGTCGGCAAACTTGCCGGTGCGCTCTTCCGCCAGGCCGCGCCCGCGCGGCTGATGCCGTCCGCGTCGGTGATGAAGAACCCGGCGTTCCGTGCGCTGGCCGAACAGACCGATCGCATCCGCCGCATGAGCGGCAACGAGACCGCGCTTCTCATCGGCGTCGACAAGCAGGTGAGCAGCCGCATCGCCATGCTGCAGACCGTGATCCGCCGCGTCGGCATGAACCCGGACAGCTTTGAGCAGCAGCGGGCCATCGGCGGACCGGACGTGCCGCTGGGCGAAATGCACATCGACGGCATCTCCGATCAGCGTTTCATCGCGGCTTATGCTTCGGCGGGCGCGCATGGCGAGGAGCTGGACGAGCTTTTCGCTGGCCTGCGCCACGTGCCGTTAACGACTCCGGTCCGCGGCAGCCAATATGAGATCACAAGCGGTTTTGGCGGCCGCGTCGATCCGTTCACCCATCGCGTCTCTTTCCATCCAGGCATCGATTTCGCCGGTCCCTGGGGGTCCAATATCGCCGCGACCGCTCCGGGCACCGTGGTTTTCGCAGGTCCGCGAGGCGGTTACGGTAACATGGTGGAAATTGACCATGGTTTCGGAATTCACACCCGTTACGGGCACATGTCGGCTATCCTCGTTCATGTCGGTCAGAAAGTGTCCAAGGGCTCGTTCGTCGGAAAACTCGGATCCACCGGGCGCAGCACAGGGCCTCATGTCCATTACGAAGTGTGGCTCGCCGACGTCGTGAGAGATCCGAGCAGATTCATCGAGGCTGGCCGC
>DATIVW010000377.1:0-4918 GCA_035465595.1 Rhizomicrobium sp.
GCTGGGCAACACGACGGGCGGCGCGCTTTCCTTCCATGCCGAGGACGTGCAGCCGGGCTGGTCGGAAACGATGGAGCGGACGACGCAGATCGGCCACCACATCTTCTACCGGCCATACCGCCACTACGCGACGCGCGGCGCTTAATCCTTCCTGCCGCTGAAGAGGCCGCCGAGAAGCTGCTTGGAGATCTGCTTGCGCATGAAGCCCGGCGCCAGCGCCTTGATGATGTCGATGCGGCGGATGTCCGGCGGCACATACCAGTGCAGCTTGTCGCTGTGATAGGCCTGCCAGGCGCATTCGGCAACGGATGACGCGGGCATCAGCCGGAACATGCCCTTCTTGGGAACGTTCGCGTAGAACTCGTCTTCCGTCGGCTTGGGCGCATCGCCCGTGCGGTTGGGCGTGTTGCGCAGGATCGCGGTGTCGATCAGGCCAGGCAGCACGTCCGCGACGCGTACGCCAAAGCGCGAGAACTCTACCGACAGGGCTTCCGTCAGTCCCTTCACGCCATGCTTGGTCGCCGAATAGACCGCGATGCGCGGCATGCCGTATGTGGCTGAAGACGACGAGGTGATGAACACCAGCGAATTGGGCGTTGCCTTCAGCAGGGGCAGCGCCGAATAGATGCTGGCGATCACGCCGATGAAATTGATCTGCACCACGCGCAACGCCGCTTCGAAGGGAATATCCTCGAACCAGCCGCTCTCGCCGATACCGGCATTGGAGTGGAGCATGTCCATCTTGCCGCCGGTTTCCTCGCCGAAGGCTTTCACGGCGGCGTCGAAATCTTCCTTCTTGGTAACGTCGAGGCGCGCGGTGATGCAATTGTCGTTGCCGATCTCCTGCGCCAGCGTGGCGAGGCCCTCGGTGTTCACGTCATAGGCGCCGACAAACCAGCCCTTGGCGTGAAACAGCTTGGCCGTCTCGCGGCCCATGCCGCTGGCCGCGCCCGTGATGAATATGGATTTGCGTCCCCGCGCCTTGCCGGCCATTGCTTGCTTCCCCCGATTGTTTTTCAGAAATTCACGCGGCGGCTGATCGCGCCGTCGACCAGCAGATTGACGCCTGTCGTGTAGGACGAAGCGGGACTTGCCAGGAACACCGTCGCGTTCGCGATGTCCTGCGGCGTCGCCGCGCGGCCGGTCGGATTGCGGGCCATGGCCTGCTTGAAATAGTCGGGCATGTTCTTCTCGACCATGTTCCACACGCCGCCCTCGAAATAGACCATGCCGGGCGACACCACATTCGTGCGGATGCCGCGCTTCGCATGCTGGCGCGCAAGGCCCTTGGCATAGTGAATGAGCGCGGCCTTGATCGGACCGTAGGACGCCGCACTGTCCGCTTCCGCGGCGGAGACGGACGCAATGATGACGAATGCCGCATCCTTGGTCTTTTCGGCGGCCTTTTCCAGGAATGGATAGGCGGCGTCGAATGCGTTTACCGCGCCCAGAACATCCAGCTTGAAATTGGATTCCCACGAGGCCGGATCCGCGCCTTGCGCCATCGCGCCGGCATTGGAGATCAGGATGTCGATGCCGCCGAGCTCGCCGGCGGCCTTCGCGATCCAAGCTTTCAGCGCCGCGCCGTCCATGATGTCTACCGCGCCGCCGGTGACTTTCGTGCCCCTGGATTTGAGTTCGCCGACGGCGTCCTTCACCTGGTCGGGATTGCGGGCGCAGATGGCGACATTCGCGCCTTCGCCCACCAGTGTCTCGGCAATGGCCCGGCCGATGCCGCGCGTGCCGCCCAGAATGACGGCGTTCTTGCCCTTGAGATGAAGATCCATGCCCGCTTCCTCGCATTTATCTGGAGGCCAGTCTGGGGCAGGGATGCGCGCTAGTCCATCGCCGTGGGAATGATCTCGGCGTCGGAGATGAAGATTGCCGTCGCGGCAGTTTTGCACGCGCCGACAATGGCGGCCGGAACGGCGCCCGGTGTTGTCTGGAACGAGGCTGCCTGGGCCGTCATCGCGTTGTGTTTCGCGCAGTCACGCAGGCGCCCCGTGATGAAGACGAATGACGGACCAAGCTTCAGATGTCGCGCGGTCTCATCGTCTTTCCAGTACAGACCCACGGACGATGCTTTCACCGGCTTCATATGCGCCGCGTTCACATAAAGCGCGCTTCCGTCCGTGAACGCCTCGAAGCGGATGCATTTCTCCAGATAGGTGGCAGTCGCCGCGTTGAGCAGCTTGAGATCGATCTGCCGGGTGCCGGCTTTTGTGCAGCTGAAATCGGCCGTGAAATAGGCGGCACTGGCAGCGCGTTCCGCCGAAGTGTCCGGCGGCGCCGCGGGCGTCGTGGTGCAGGCGCCCATTGCCGTGAGAGCAAGAGCGGCCGCAAGGCGATGCAAGGTAAGACGATCCCCCGTCATCGAGAGATCACATCAAAAATCCAGACCGAGGTCCAGACTGACGGCGGAGTGGGTGATCGCGCCGGAGGAGATGTAGTCCACGCCCGTCTCGGCGACGGCGCGAACGGTGTCGACGGTGATGTTGCCGCTGGCTTCCAGCACCGCGCGCCCCTCGGCCATCGACACGGCCTTGCGCAGTGTCTCAAGCGGCATGTTGTCGAGCAGGATCGTGTCCACGCCGATCTTCAGTGCTTCCTCGAGCTGCTTGAGCGTGTCCACCTCGACCTCGATCTTGACCATGTGGGCGATGCCCGCGCGCGCTGCCTTCACGGCCTTGGTGATCGATCCGGCGGCGGCGATGTGGTTGTCCTTGATGAGCACCGCATCGTCCAGGCCAAAGCGATGATTGAAGCCGCCGCCGCAGCGCACGGCATATTTCTCCAGCACGCGCAGACCCGGCGTTGTCTTGCGAGTCTCCACGATGCGCGCCTTTGTGCCTTTGACGGCATTCACCAGCGCGCGCGTGGCCGTCGCGATGCCGGAAAGGTGACCTGTGAAGTTCAATGCCACGCGCTCGGCGGTGAGGATGGAGCGCGCGGAGCCTTCGATGGTGGCCACCACGGCGCCGGCTTTCGCCTGCGATCCGTCTGGCAGTTTCACGGTGAATTTCAGGTCGGGATCGACGATGTGAAAGGCACACTCGGCGGCGATCAGTCCCGCGATGGTGCCTGGCTTGCGTGCGGCGAGCTTCACCTTCGCCTTCTTCGTCGCCGGAATGATGAGATCGGACGTGATGTCGCCGGCGCGGCCGAGATCCTCCTCCAGTGCATGCAGGACGATGGGCTCGACCAGCAATGCATGCGGCGGATGGGTGAAGGGCAGGGCTAGAGGCACGCGCTGCTCTTCGCGGTGGAAGATCCGCTCGCCGCGATCACTTCGGCATCGCCCAGCGTCAGGAAGCTGCGCTTCGCCACCGCATCGGTCTGCGGATAGTCGCTGCGGAAATGACCGCCGCGGCTTTCATGGCGCGCCAGCGCGGCGGCCGTGACGATTTTGGCGGCGGTCGTCATGTTGAGCAGGGCCGGTTCACCTGCGCCTGCGCGCTCCACGGCTTCGATGGTGGCAAGCGCGGATTTCAGGCCCGCCGCTTCCCGTTCCAGTCCGACATTGAGCGACATGGCTTCGCGCATCGCTCTGGGCGGCGGCGGTGCATTGAAGCGCTCCGGCGCTGGCGGCGTTCCTTGGGCTTCGCGCGTCGTTATGCAGCCGCGCACGTCTTCTGCTGCCCTTGCGCCGAACACCAGAGTTTCGAGCAGAGAGTTGGAAGCGAGGCGATTCGCGCCGTGCAGTCCTGTCGAGGCGCATTCGCCGACCGCCCACAGGCTTTCGAGCGAGGTACGGCCATGCTCGTCACTGGCGATGCCGCCCATGTGGTAATGCGCGGCCGGCGCGACGGGGATTGGCTGCATGGCAGGATCAATGCCCGCCGACATGCAGGCGGCGTAAACGGTCGGGAAGCGGTCGGCGAATTTCGCGCCGATGGCTTCGCGGCAATCGAGGAAGGTCTTATGTCCGCGCGCGATCTCGCGATGGATAGCGCGTGCCACCACATCACGCGGCGCCAACTCGGCATCGGGATGGATGGCGGGCATGAAGCGGCGCCCGGTTTCGTCGATCAGCACCGCGCCTTCGCCGCGCAGGGCTTCCGTCGCCAAGGGTGCCGGGTCGCGGCCGATGGCAATGGCGGTGGGGTGGAACTGCACGAACTCGGCATCTGCGATTACCGCGCCCGCGCGCGCCGCCATGCCCAAGCCTTCGCCGCGCGTCTCCAGCGGATTGGTCGTCACGGCGTAGAGCGCGCCGATGCCGCCGGTGGCGAAGATCACCGCCTTGGCGCGGAAGAGAACCAGGCGCGTGCCGTGGCCGGTGCCGTAGCGTGCGAACACGCCGGTGACGCGGCCGTTCTCGACGGCCAGTTCCAGCGCGTGAAAGCCTTCGAGGATTTGGATGGATGGCGTCGCAAGTGCGCGCTCCGCCAGGGTGCGCGTGACTTCGGCGCCGGCACGATCGCCGCGCACATGGACAATGCGTTTGGCGCTGTGCGCTGCTTCGCGGCCCAGCGCCAGCGTGCCATCGGCGTTCCGATCGAACGGCGCACCAAGCGCAAGTAGGTCCTCGATGCGCGAGGGCGCTTCGCGCGTCACGAGCTCGACAACGTGCGGATCGCAGGTGCCCGCGCCCGCAGCGATGGTATCGGCCGCATGGCTCTGCCAGCTGTCGCCGGCACTCATCGCTGCGGCGATACCGCCCTGCGCCCATGCGCTCGAGCCGGACGTCCCCGGCCGCGCACCCGCCAATACCAGCGCGGGGAAGGGCGCAAGTTTCAACGCCGTGAACAGTCCCGCCATGCCCGCGCCCAGCACCAGCGCGCCAGGTGCCTCGATGATGTTGTCGATGCGGTGTGTCACCTAGGCTGCCTTCTGGACCGGCAGCTTCACGGCCAGCATCCGGTCGACCGCTTTCTTCGCACGCGCCGCGATGATGGGATCGACCAGCACTTCCGTC
>DATIVW010000378.1:0-3526 GCA_035465595.1 Rhizomicrobium sp.
CGCCAGTATTCCCCGCGTTTTGGGTTATTTCCAGCCGTGGATGGTAAACGCCGGATGCAACCTTCTGGATAAAGCCTTGGCAAAACAAGGCCCAGCGGGACGGTTGATCCACATCAACAATGACAAGTCCGGCGGCCAGGATGTTTTTCGCGAGGAATGGGGGCCGTGCGATGAACCGGTTGGCGATTCTGTTTCTGGCGGCCGCCTGCGTCTGCAGCGGCGCGGCCCTGGCGGATGACGCGGCGATCCCAGGGAAGATCGCCAAGTCCTGCCAGTCCTGCCATGGCGCGGGCGGCGATAGCACATCACCCAGCGTGCCGCGCCTGAACGGCCAGCCTGCGGGCTATCTCGCCCAGCGCCTGAAAAGCCTGCGCGATCCCACGAAGCAATCCATCAACGCGATCCACGCGATGTGGGACCTCTCCACGCATATCGGCGACGACGACATCTCGCAGATCGCCAAATATTATGCGGCGCAGAAGCCGACGCCGGCCGCGGGCAAAGCCGGCGCGCTCGCGAACGAAGGCGCGCGCCTTTATGCCGGCGGCGGCAAGGGCGTGCCCGCATGCCAGGCCTGTCACGGCTTGCACGGCGAAGGCATGGGCCTCGCGCCGCGGCTGGCGGGGCAGCATGGGCTCTATCTCGATTACCAGCTCACGGCGTTCGTGGTGACGATGCGCAATCAGGGCGCGATGAACCACACCGCGATGGACCTCTCGCAACACCAGATCGACGCGCTGGTGGCGTATCTGGCGAAGGATTAGGCGGCGATCGCTGGCGACACTCGCTGACACTCTTGCCATTTCAGTCAGACAATTCGCGCGCACCTTTCCTCCCCCGTTTACGGGGGAGGAGGCCCGAAGGGCCGGAGGGGGCAGTCTTGCGCGGCGACTGGAAAGCCCAACTTCGTGCACGCGATTTGCGCAAGCGCATGACGGGCGCAGAACTCATTCTGTGGTCGCGCATCCGCCCGCGCGCTTGGCCGTTCTTTCGTTTCCGCCGTCAGCATCCTATAGGACCTTACATCGCGGACTTTGCGTGTCTGCTTTCACGCGTTGTCGTCGAAGTAGATGGCGCAACGCACAGCTCGAATGTCGAGCGCGCTTATGATCGACGGCGCGATGCTTACATGCGAGCGCGCGGCTGGCAGGTGATCCGAGTCACCAATACGGACATTTACAGATATCTCAACGAGACGCTCGACATGATTGCGCGGCTGACACCGCCCCCTCCGCTTCGCTCGCGAAGGGCTCGCTCAGCTCCTCCCCCGTAAACGGGGGAGGAAAGAGAGCGCAGAATTTTTCTTCCCCCGTTTACGGGGGAAGTGGCCCGAAGGGCCGTAGGGGGCCTTCTTGCAAGCGCTACTTCAACTTCGCCCGCGGATCGTACTTCGCGCCCCATTTGGTCGCGAAGTCCTTGAGGGCGTCGTCGGCCTTGTCAGGCAGGGTGACGACCAGCTTCACGTAAAGATCGCCAGCCGCTTCGCCGCCGCCGCTGGTGCCGCGGCCCGGTATGCCTTTGCCTTTCAAACGAAGCGTCGAGCCAGAGTTGGAATTGGGCGGCACGTTCATCTCCACCGTGCCGGTGAGCGTCGGCACCGCCACCTTTCCGCCCAGCACCGCTTCCTGCAGCGTGACCGGAAGCTCCATGCGCAGATCGTTGCCGTCGCGCGTGAGATAAGGATGCGGTGCGACGGTCACCGTCAGCAGCACGTCGCCATTCGGTCCGCCGTTCACGCCGCCGCCGCCCTGGCCGCGCAGGCGGATCTGCTGTCCGTCCTTCAGGCCGACGGGAATCTTCACGTCGAGGTCGCGCCCGTCCGGCAGCACGATGCGGCGCGTCGATCCGCGCGCGGCATCCTCGAAGCCCACCGTCAGCGCGAATTCGAAATTCTCGCCCCGCCGCGGCTGGTTGCGCCGGCCGCGCCCGCGCCCGAGCAGGTCGGCGAAGATGTCTTCGGCGGAAAAGCCCTGCGCGCCGCCCGCTTCATCACCGCCGAAACCGAAATGGAATTCGCGCGCGCTGCCTTGTCCGCCGCCGCCGAACGGCCCGCCGCGGAATCCATGCGCGCCGGGATCGAAGCCGCGCGGGTTGCCGTTCTCGTCGATCTCGCCGCGGTCGAACTTGGCGCGCTTCTCCTTGTCGCCCACCACGTCATAGGCGCCCGAGATTTCCTGGAACTTCTTCTTGGCGTCGTCGCCCTTGGCGGTATCGGGGTGATACTTCTTCGCCAGGCTGCGGAACGCCTTCTTGATCTCCGCTTCGGACGCGGTTTTGGAAACGCCAAGGACTTTGTACGGATCTGCCATGATTTCTCCGGCCGCTGAGTCGCGGCCCAGTTAGTATAACCGGCACAATATAGGCATTAGTGCTGTTTGATTAAGGCTCTGGGCGGACGTGTCGCCGGGGCATAAAGCTCCTTGGGCGGGGTCTTCCAGCCCTTGATCGCCATCAGCCGCTTCAGCGCCGGGGCGTAGCCGTGGCGGGCGGATTCGGCATAGAGCAGGATCGCCGCGCCTTCGTCCTTCGGCACCACGGTTCCGTCTTCATAGAGTTGCGCGAGGCGGAATTGCGCGATGGGATGCCCGGCAGTCGCGGCAAGTTCCAGCCACGGCACGGCGGCCTTGGGATCGGGCTCGCCGGCCGCGCCGTCCAGCAGCATCTGCCCCAGATCGTATTGCGCGGTGGGAAGGCCGCGCTTGGCGGCTTCCAGCATCATGTCCTCGGCCTTCTGCGGATCCTTCTCGCAGCCGAGGCCGTCGCGCGTCATCAGCGCGACATTGCGCATGGCGGCGAGGTCGTAGTCGTCGGCGAGTTCGGTGAAGAGCTTGTAGGCGGTGCCGTAGTCCTTCGCGTCATAGGCGGCGGCGGCCTGGTCGAACTTCTTCTGGTCCAGCGGCGTTGGCTTGACGAAGACCTGCTGCGGCGGGCCGGGCTGGGCACTGTCGTCCTGCGGCAGCGCCTGCGTGGGCGGCGCAGTGGGCTGGGCATCCTGCGCGAAAGCCGCGAACGAGACGCAGGAAAAGGCCGCGATGACAAGAAGGGAACGCATGGCTGGCAGGCTAACAAACACAGCTTCCGCAGGCAAAATTCCAATGCTATCCAAGTATTCATGAGTGAAATCGGCGGACCCATCGACGACGGCGGCATCGCCGCGAAAGACGATCCTCTCGCGCTGTTCCAGGCGTGGATGGAGGAGGCGAAGAAGACCGAGCCCAACGAGGCCAACGCGATGGCCATCGCCACGGCGGACGCGCGCGGCAATCCCAATGTGCGCATGGTGCTCTTGAAGGAAGCGACGCCCGCGGGCTTCGTGTTCTACACCAACACCCAGAGCGCCAAGGGCAACGAGCTCACGGCCAATCCGCGCATCGCGATCCTGTTTCACTGGAAGACGCAGCGCCGCCAGATCCGCATCCGCGGTCCGGTCGCGCGCGTTTCCGATGCGGAGGCCGACGCCTATTTCGCCAGCCGCGCGAAGGACAGCCAGATCGGCGCGTGGGCGAGCCAGCAGTCGCGGCCGATG
>DATIVW010000379.1:0-4006 GCA_035465595.1 Rhizomicrobium sp.
CGCTGGCACAAAGGTCTGCCGACGCTCGTCACCCATGCGATCACCGGTTTCCAGGCCATGCCCGCGGGCGGACAATGCAGCGCCTGCACGCGCGAAGATTATGAAAAGCTGATCCGCTTCATGGCGGACGAGGACAAGTCATGAGCGTGAACAGACGCGATATCCTGATCGGATCGGGCGTCGGCGCCGCCGTCGTCGTGGGCGCCGGTGCGTTCGGCTATGAACGCGCGGTTGCCGAGAAACCCGAACCGCCCGCGCCGCCTGCCACCGACGCCAAAGGCGATCTGGTGTGGCGCAACTGGTCGGGTATTCAGCATTCCTATCCCAGCAGGCGCGTGTCGCCGAAATCGGAAGACGAGCTTGCGCAGATTCTGAAAACCGCGCCCGCGCCGATCCGCGCGGTGGGCGCAGGCCACTCCTTCATGCCGCTGGTGCCGACGGACGGCACATTGCTGACCCTCGACCAGATCGACGGCGTCATGGATGTCGATGCAAACGGCATCGCCACCGTGCGCGCCGGAACGCGGCTGGGCGATCTTGGGCCAGAGCTGGCGGCGAAGGGCCGCGCAATGGCGAATCTGCCCGACATCAACAAGCAATCCTTGGGCGGCGCACTCGGCACAGCGACGCATGGCACAGGCCTGAAGTTGCGCGCCATTCATGGCGATGTCGTCGGCCTGCGCCTCGCCACGATCAAAGGCGAAATCGTGGAATGCGACGCCAATACCAATCCGGATCTCTTCAACGCCGCGCGCGTCTCGCTGGGATCGCTGGGCATCATCACGCAGGCGAAGCTGCGCACCAGTCCCAACAAGCGGCTGCATCGCCGCGTGTGGCTGGAGCCGTTCGACGAAACGGTGAGCCGCGCCGAGGAGCGCTGGAAGACGCATCGCAATTACGAATTCTACGCCATCCCGTTCACCGGCCTTGCCGCCAATATCGCGCATGATGAGACCGACGAGCCGGCCCGGCCGCGTGGGCCTGACACCGACACCAGCTTCCTCGAGATGCTCAAGGGCTTGCGCAACCTGCTCGGCTTCTCCACCGGCATGCGCAAGGCCGCGGCGAAGATTCTTCTCGAAACCTTCGGCACGCCGGAGGAAGCGGTGGATGAAGGCTGGAAGCTGCTCTCCACCGAACGCCCCGTGCGCTTCAACGAGATGGAATTCCACATGCCCGCCGACGCGCAGCTTTCGGCGCTGAAGGAAGTTGTGGCGACGATCGAGAAACATCGCCCCGATGTGTTCTTCCCCATCGAGGCGCGCCGCATCGCCACCGACGACGCCTGGCTCTCGCCCTTCCAGGGCGGCGAGCACGGCTCCGTCGCGGTGCATGCTCATTATAAAGACGACTACGATTTCTTCTTCACGCTGATCGAGCCGATCTTCCGCCGCCATGGCGGCCGCCCGCATTGGGGCAAGCTGAACAATCTGAAGACGCAAGATTTTGCGTCGCTCTATCCGCGCTGGAATGATTTTGTTGCGCTGCGCCGCGACATGGATCCCGATGGCCGTCTCATGAACAGCTATCTGAAGGAGATCATGGCCTGAATCTGGCCATTGACGGCGGCGCATGACAGTCTCGCCCCGCAAATCAGCGGGCGGGTCGCATGTCATCCAAAGGTTCCAAGGTTCTGGAAATCACGCTGCGCGGCCTCATCCTGGGCGTGCTCATCACAGTCGTGTTCACGGCGGCGAATGTCTATCTCGGCCTGAAAGTCGGCCTCACCTTCGCCACCTCCATCCCCGCCGCCGTCATCTCGATGGCATTCCTCTCCGCGTTCAAGAACTCCACCATCCTCGAAAACAACATCGTGCAGACGGTCGCGAGTTCCGCTGGCACACTGTCCTCGATCATCTTCGTGCTGCCGGGCATGCTCATCGTCGGCTGGTGGGCGGACTTTCCCTTCTGGGACACGTTCTGGATCTGCGCATCGGGCGGCATCCTGGGCGTCTTGTTCACGATCCCGCTGCGCCGCGCGATGGTGACGACCTCCGACCTGCCCTATCCCGAAGGCGTCGCCGCCGCCGAAGTTCTTGAGGTCGGCGATGCGGCGCGCGGACAAGCGACGAAAGAGTCGCGCGAAGGCTTGATGGCCGTGATCTGGGGCGCGGTCGCCTCTGCCGGCATGGCGCTGATCGCCGCCACGCGCGTGGCCACCGCCGAAGTGACGAAGTTCTTCGCCGTGGGCGCGGGCGCCTATAGCGGTATCGACATGGGCTATTCGCTGGCGCTGGTCGGCGCGGGTTACCTCGTCGGCATTTCCGTGGGCCTCGCGATGCTGCTGGGTCTTCTCATCTCGTGGGCCGGCTTCGTGCCCTATCTCACCTCGCTGCATCCGGTGACCGGATCGGTGGATGCGTATACCGGCCATCTCTGGAGCACGCAGGTGCGCTTCATCGGCGCGGGCGCAATTGCCGTCGCTTCGATCTGGACATTGCTCAAACTCATCGGCCCGGTGGTGAGCGGCGTGCTCGGCACGCTCTCCGCATCGCGTGCGGCGAAGGCGGGTGAAGGCGACCTCACCGACACTGATCTTTCGCCCGCCTGGATCGGCATCATCGCGCTGATCTGCTTCGCCATCATCGGCTGGCTGCTCTACGCCTTCCTGCAACCCACCACGCTGGCAGGCAGCACGTCGTCGCTGATGATCGCATCGATCCCCTTCGTCGTGATCGGCGGATTTTTGATTGCGGCCATTTGCGGCTACATGGCGGGCCTGATCGGCTCGTCGAACTCGCCGATCTCCGGCGTGGGCATCCTCGCCATCGTGATCGCCGCGACGGTGTTCGCAGCCGTCACCAATCCGAACGCGGCGACGCAAAAACCGCTGATTGCCTTCGCGCTGTTCGCCACGTCCATCGTGTTCGCCATCGCGACGATCTCCAACAACAACCTTCAGGACCTGAAGACCGGCCAGCTCGTCGGCGCCACGCCGCGCGCACAGCAATGGGCGCTCATCCTTGGCGTGATCGCGGGCGCGGCGGTGATCCCGCCGGTGCTGAACCTGCTCGCGCATGCTTTCGGCTTCGCGGGCGCACCGAACGTCAACACCATCACCGCCGCACCGCTCGCAGCCCCGCAGGCGACGCTCATCAGCGCGCTGGCGCAGGGCGTGATCGGCGGCAATCTCGATTGGCACTCCATCGAGATCGGCGCGGTGGTCGGCGTTATCGTCGTGGCGCTGAACGAGTTTCTTGTCTGGCGCAAATGGATTTCCTTGCCGCCGCTGGCCGTCGGCATCGGCATCTATCTGCCGATGAGCGCGACCTTGCCGGTCGTGATCGGCGCCATCATCGGCCATTTCTACGATGTATGGGCGAACCGCACGGCAAGCCCGGAATATTCCAAGCGCCTCGCGGTGCTGGTGGCATCGGGCATGATCGTGGGCGAAAGCCTGTTCGGCGTGCTGAACGCTGGACTCATCGTGGGCTTCTCGTCCGACGCCCCGCTGGCGCTGGTGCCCGCCGATTTCGCTTACATGAACGAGATCGGCCTTGCCGTCTTCACGCTGCTGGTCGTGGTGCTCTACGCCTGGATCATGAAGCGGGCACGCGCGTTCAGGCCCGCCGGCTGATCGCGTCGTTCAACGCCAGCACATGCTTGGCCTGTTTCAAATGCGGCTGGTCGAGCATCTTGCCGTCGAGTGAAGCCACGCCTGCACCTTGCGCAAAGGCCGCGACGACTTTCTTCGCATGTTCGACGTCCGATGCTGACGGCGTGAAGGCGGCGTTGATCGGTTCCACCTGATCGGGATGGATGGCGAGCATGCCGGAGAAACCTTCACGCTGCGCCGCGCGCGCGACGCGCTCCAGCCCCTTCGCGTCGCGGAAATCCGCATGCAGGGTTTCGATGGCATCGACACCAGCCGCCTTCGCCGCGATCAGGACCATCGCGCGCACCATCTTGTGCACGAACAGAAACTCGCCGTTGTCGTCGCGATTGGTGGCGGCGCCGAGCGCTGCCGACAAATCCTCCGCGCCCCAGCTCATCGCGACAAGGCGCG
>DATIVW010000380.1:0-26983 GCA_035465595.1 Rhizomicrobium sp.
GGTCCAGGTTCACCATGGAGTCGAAATAGGGCCGGATCGCCGTCTTGAAATCGCGCTCGTAAATCTTGGCGCGCTCCACCGGAACGGGCGTGGCATCCAGCGTGCCCCGCAGGATATGCGCTTCGACGACGCCGCTGGAACAGCCGCGGCCATAGAGCGGATTGGTGCGCACCGCCGCGTCGCCGAGCGGAAAGAAGTTCAGAACCTGCGGCTCGCCATCTTTGAGGTAATGCCGCCACACATTCTCGAGGCTTCCCATGGCGTAGACGGGACTGACCGGCTCGGCGCGTTCGGTGTTCATCCAGCGCGCCGCGCCGGGAAGCGCCATGCACACGGCGTCGAACACGTCCGGCTTCATCACCGCCACGCGCATCTCGGTTTCGATTTCCGGGGTCGCCAGCGTGACCGAGAAATGCCGGTTATCCGCGATGAACACGCCGAACTTGATGTAGCCCAGGTCGCCACCGCCCGGCACGCCGTCGCGCGGCGGCTCTTCCTGTCCGTCGCGCAGGCGATAATGCCGCGTGAAATAGAGAATTCCGCAGGGGCTTGCCTCCTCGCGAATGACCGCGCCTTCCGCGCGGAACCAGTCGGGAAACACCGTGTTGCGGCCCGTCGCGTCGATCACGATGTCGGCATGCATGTCTTCCACGACGCCGTCGCGCTCGACCTTCAGGCCTTCGACGACGATCCTGCCGTGTTCCTTGCGCGTGATCATTCCGCGCACACCGGCATCGGTGACGAACGTGATGCCCGGCAGCTTGGCCGCATGGCGGCGCATCACCAGCTCCAGCGTGGTGCGGCGGCTGAACAGCAGCGTCATGTCCGCGTCGCTCGGCTCGGCGACGTATTTCTTCTCCAGAGTCGGCGGCAGGCCTTCGGCGAAGTTGAACAGCCGCGTGCCTTCGGCCAGCAACTCGCGCATCAGGTCCGGATAGCGGTCGCGGATCAGCGAAGTGAGGCGGCCAAGGAATGCGTGGCTGTGGCGAAGCTGTGTGGCGCCGCGGCGCTCCCATTGCGTGAAGGCTTCTTCGGGCGATGTGTCCGGCGGCGGCGGATCGCGATCGAGCAGGATGACGTCGCGCGTCTCCCCGCTCAGGGCAAGCGCCGCACCCAGCCCCGCGATGCCTGCGCCCGCGACGAGAATCTTCTCTTTGCGCATCTACGCAACTTTCGTCGCCGCCCAGGCGAGTGCGATCCAGCCCACCAGGAACGCCAGTCCACCGAACGGTGTCACGAACCCTAGACTTCGCGCGCCCGTCAGCGCCAGTAGGTAAAGGGAACCCGAAAACAGAATAATTCCGGCCAGGAAAAACCCTGCCGCCACGGAAGCGGGCGTTGACGCAGCGCCGCTGCGGACGGCGAGCGCGGCCAGTCCCATCGCGAGCGCGTGATACATGTGATAGCGCGCGCCGGTCTCGAACACTTCTATTGCGTGCGAATCGATTCGCCCCTGCAGCCCATGCGCGCCGAACGCGCCGAAGGCCACGGCGAGCGCGCCGTTGATCGCGGCGATCAGGAGCCACGCATTCATCTCAGGCGCATCCGCATCCGTGCGCATGCGGCACATGATCCACGACCGGATCGTGCAGCGCCGCAAGCGCGGCCTGCGAAATTTCTCTCGTCGCCGCGAAATCCTTTTTCGCCGTCTCCAGGAGTTGCGGCGTCATCATCAGGTCCAGCGCCGTCATGGCGAGGGATTTTGCGCCGTCCAGCACCGCCTGGTCGCCCTTGCCCGATCCCGCCCACTTGGCGAATTCGGCGTTGTGGATGATGACATTGGAGGGCGCGACCGCGAGCATGGGATGGATCGACGGCACGCGATGGCTGACATTGCCCATGTCGGTCGAGCCGGCGAAGCCCTGCGGCACGTCCTTCATCGGGAAGAATTCGCGGCCCAGCGCCGTGGCGTTGTCCTCATAGGCCTGGGCGATGGCCCAGTTGGTCTTCATGTCGAGATAGTCCGACGCACCCCATTTCGTTTCGACCTTGCAGCCCGTTGCTACCGCGGCGCCTTCGAAGCAGGCCTGCACGCGCGCCTTCAGGTGCGCGAGCTCATGCACGTCGACTGCGCGCACATAAAAGCGGCACGCGGCGCGTTCGGGCACGATGTTCGGCGCCAGGCCGCCTTCGGTGATGATGCCGTGGATGCGTTCATTGTTCTTGATGTGCTGCCGGAGCTGCGCGATGGACTGATAGGCCTGCACAACGGCATCGAGTGCGTTCAGTCCGCGATGCGGCATGGCCGCAGCATGCGCCGCGCGGCCGTGAAACGTGACTTCCGCTTCGGAGATCGCGATGCAGGGCATGGTCATGAGATTCATGTTGGCGGGATGGATCATCATCGCCGCATCGACCTTCTCGAACGCGCCTTCGCGCGCAACGATCTCCTTGCCGCCGAAACGCTCTTCCGCAGGCGTGCCGAGGTAGCGCACGCGGCCGGGCAGGCGGCCATTCAGCTTCGCCAGTCCGAGGGCCGCGCCCAATCCGGCCGTGGCGATGATGTTGTGGCCGCAGGCATGGCCGATGCCGGGCAGGGCGTCGTATTCGGAGAGGATCGCGATATTCGGTCCCTTGTCACCGAACTCCGAAACGTAGGCCGTCTTGAGGCCATAGGCCTCGCGCTGCACCTTGAGGTCGTGATGCTCGGTCGCCCTGGCGAGTTTCTCGGCGGACTTGAATTCCTGAAGCGCGAGTTCCGGCTCCTGATGGATGCTGTGGCTGAGGTCCAGCAACTCCGCCTTCATGCCGTCGATGGCGCCGCAAGCGTCTTTCTTCAATTGTTCCAGGGACATGATTTCTCGCGGAAATGGCGTCGCAGCATCATAGACAGGCCGGAGCGGCTTTGCGAAGGTCCGCCCGATTTGGCAATTCCGGTGTGTTCATGACCCAATTCGCAACCGCAAAAGACGGCGTGAAGATCGCATATGAAGTCGCCGGCGAGGGCGCGCGCACTGTGGTCCTGGTGCATGGCTTTGCGTCCGACCGCGTCCAGAACTGGCGCGCCCCCGGCTGGTATCAGACGCTGAACGGCGCGGGCTATCGCGTCGTCGCGCTCGATTGCCGCGGCCATGGCGAGAGCGGCAAGCCTTACGACCCGGCAGCCTACAGCCACGAGACGATGGCTGAAGACGTGATCGCGGTGATGGAAGCCGCCGGACTCGGGCAGAGCCTGCTGATGGGCTATTCGATGGGCGGCTATATCAGCATGTCCCTGCTTCTGCGCCATCCAGAACGCTTCCGCAAAGTGGTGATCGCCGGCGTCGGCGCCAGCTACCTCGATATCAACGCCGCAGAAGGTGCGGTGGCAGATCCGCAGCGCCGCGCGATGATTGCCGACGCGTTGCTCGCGGCGGACCCGTCGACCATCGCCAACCGCACGGCGCGCGATTTCCGTGCATTCGCCGACCAGGCGGGCAAGGACCGCCGCGCACTTGCCGCCTGCATGCGCGGCAGCCGCGATGTGTTCAGCCGCGCGCAGCTTGCGCAGTCCCAACGCCCGGTACTCGTGGTGTGCGGCGAGAAGGATGTGCTGACCGGCCCGCCCGGCCCGCTGGCCGCCGCTTTTGCCGACGGCCGCGCGATAACCGTGCCCAATCGCGACCACATGACGGCGGTGGGGGACAAGGTCTATAAGGCCGCCGTTCTGGATTTCTTCAAAGAGTGACCCACATGAGCGCCGCCGCGAAACCCCACCATGCCCCTGCCAGGCTCGAATCCAACCCGTTCGACTGGGCAGATCCGCTGCTTCTGAACGAGGAGCTGTCGGAGCAGGAACGCATGGTGCGCGATAGTGCGCGCGACTATTGCCAGGACAAGCTCGCATCCCGCGTGAAGACGGGATTCCGCAACGAAACCTTCGACCGCGCCATCATGACCGAGATGGGCGCGATGGGGTTCCTCGGCCTCACGCTGCCGGAGCAATATGGCGGCGGCGACATGAACTACACCTGCTATGGCCTCGTCGCGCGCGAAGTGGAACGCGTGGACAGCGGCTATCGCTCTGCGATGAGTGTGCAGAACTCGCTGGTCATGCATCCCATCTTTGCCTATGGCAGCGAAGAACAGCGCATGCGCTACCTGCCGAAGCTCGCGAGCGGGGAATTCGTTGGTTGCTTCGGTTTGACCGAGCCGGATTTCGGCTCCGACCCCGGCGGCATGGTGACGAAAGCGACGAAGGAAGCAAACGGCTATCGCCTCAACGGCGCCAAGATGTGGATCACCAATTCGCCCATCGCCGATGTCGCAGTGGTGTGGGCGAAGCTGGATGGCGACATCCGCGGATTTGTCGTCGAGCGCGGCACGAAAGGTTTCTCCACGCCCAAGATCGAGGGCAAGTTCTCGCTACGCGCATCGGTGACTGGCGAGATTGTCCTTGACGATTGCATCGTTCCCGAATCCGCTCTGCTGCCGAATGTGCGCGGTCTCTCCGGTCCGTTCGGCTGCCTCAACCGCGCGCGTTACGGCATCGCCTGGGGCGCGATGGGTGCCGCGGAGTTCTGCTGGCACACGGCACGGCAATACACGATGGACCGCAAGCAATTCGGCCGTCCGCTCGCGGCCAACCAGCTCATCCAGAAGAAGCTGGCCGACATGCAGACCGAGATCACGCTCGGGCTTGCAGGGACGCTGCGCCTGGGCCGGCTCATGGACGAGGGCCGCGCCGCACCGCCGGCCATTTCGCTCATGAAACGCAACAATTGCGGCAAGGCGCTGGCCATAGCCCGCGAGGCGCGCGACATGCACGGCGGCAACGGCGTGTCCGACGAATACGGCGTCATTCGCCACGTGCTGAACCTCGAAGCCGTGAACACCTATGAAGGCACGCACGACGTTCACGCGCTCATCATGGGCCGCGCGATGACGGGTCTGCAGGCGTTCAGCTAGGAGCCCACATACGGTCATTGTTGCACGCTGCGGATACAAATTCGCCGCGCTTGCGCCACTTGCACGAACCGGAACCTGTCGCTGCCACCGTACGTTTCCGTACTGAGAAAACGATAGGAAGGTCGTCTGTTCCGTCTAGATTGAATCAACGGCTGCGAAAGAGTCGAATCCGCAATCGTTGGGGCATGTCTCGGCATTCTTTTGCCTGACGGAAATTGAAGTTCTCGACCTGAAAAAATGAAGAAACATCGCAACCGCCTTCTCGCGGCGCTCTCGCCCGCTGACCAGAATCTTCTCGAACCGCAGCTGCAACCGGTACAGCTTGAAAAGCGGCGCACGATCGAGGCGCCCAACAAGACGGTCGATTACGTCTATTTTCCGGAAACGGTGATCGCATCCGTCGTCGCGCTGTGCGGCCGTGAAGATCGCATTGAAGTGGGCTTGATCGGTTGCGAGGGCGTGTCGGGGCTCACCGTCCTGATGGGTGACCTCCGTTCGCCGAACTCCACCTATATCCAGGTCGAAGGGGAGGCGCTGCGCATCGAGGCCGACGCGCTTCGCACGATCCTGCTGAAAAGCAACAGCCTGCGCGAGCTGTTGCTGCGGTTCGGGCATGTCTTCACCACGCAAATCGCCCAGACGGCTGTTGCCAATGGCCGGGCCAAGCTGGAGCAGCGGCTGGCGCGCTGGATCCTGATGGCGCACGACCGCACGGTGGCGGACGACGTGGCCATCACGCACGAATTCCTCGCGGTCATGCTTGGCGTGCGCCGCGCCAGCGTCACCGTCGCGCTGGACAGGTTCGAGAAGAAGGGCTTCATCATCGCGCGGCGCGGCAGAATCACGGTCGCCGACCGCAAGGCCATCGAGAAACTGGCCGGCCACTTCTATGGCGTGCCGGAAGCCGAATTCAAACGGCTTATCGGATAACGGATCAGATGCGCTGCCCCAGCGCCACCCAGTCCCACGGCGGATTGGCCCGCAACTTTGGCGTCGGGCGCAGGCCTTCCTTGCTCCAGGGATAGAACGCCTTGCCGAGCTTCTTCACGGCAAACCCGGCATGGGAAAAATCCTCGGCCAGTTCGTCTCGCGCGAAATGCTTCTGCAGGGCGCCGTCATGATCGACCAGGCCGTCCTTGTGCGCGTCTGGTTCCTCGCCAAGAAGCGCTTCGATCATGCGCTCGGCCTCGATCGAAGCCACGACGACGAGGGCGTGGCCGCCCGGCTTGGTGACCGCGGCGATGCCGTCCCACATCGCTTTGCGCTTCGCCGCACTCGGCACGGTGATGACGTTCATGCAGACGGTGAGATCCGCCCGATCTCCGATGCGACGCGCCGCCGCTTCAAGTCCCGCCGTCTGCCATGTCACGCCCGCGACGCCGGCGCAGCGCTTCTTCGCCCGCGCGATGATGCTGGAGGCATATTCCACGCCCACGATCTCGCCGAAGCGATGCCCGTATTGCAGGATGAATGTTCCGATGCCGCAACCGAGGTCGACGAGAACGCCGCCGCGTTTGGGAATCTTCGCGGCCGCGACATAGCTCTTGATCCGGTCCGCGGTTTCCTCGCGGGAGATGTCGCAGACATTCTTCTCGAATGTCTTCGCAAGCTTGTTCCATTCCTTGCGATTCATGCCCATCCCCGAATCGGACGCGTCATTGCGTCACGATTCGGCAGGTTGCCGCAAAGAAAAACCCCGTCTCGCTTGAGGCGGGGCTTTCCGTTTTCGGGAAGCTGAACTTCCCTTTGCTTGTATCAAGCCTGATGCGGGATCATTCCCGCGATAGTCAGTTTCAATTTTCGGTTGGCGGCCGGATTCGTCACATTCGGCCGTAGCTCCGTCAGTTGCGGAGCCTGGATTTTATGCCCGGTGGAGTCTCTTCCATGCGGAATCTCCCTGTTAAATTGGGCCCAGGTACGCCGATCGCCGAAGGGCTTGCTCCGGTTTTCGCGCCTGCCGAAAATCTTCTGCCTGTGGAATTGGCGAGTCAATGCCGAAATCGGCGCGCTCAAACCGCGCGTTTCGCGCGATCCTTTTCATTGGAGCCCCGGATTTCATTGCGGATCTTCTCCCAGTCCGCATCGCCCAGTGCCGACAGCGCCGCAAAGTTGCCGCCCGACGAAAGATGCATCGCGCCATCGATCGCGATGGTCTGTCCGGTGAGATAATCGCAACCGTCCGCCATCAGGAAGACGGCGAGGTTCGCCAGTTCCGGCATTTCACCGTTGCGGCCCATCGGTATTGCATTCGCGCGTGCGCCGTCGCGATTGGCCGATTGCGGCGACAGACGATCCCACGCGCCCTTGGTTGGGAACGGGCCCGGCGCGATGGCATTGAGGCGGATTCCGTTCGGCCCCCATTCCGTCGCCAGCGATTTCGTCATGATATTGAGGCCGGCCTTCGACATGGCGGACGGCACGGTGAATGGTCCGCCGTTCCAGATCCATGTCGTCAGGATCGAAATAACACTGGCCTTGTTGCCGCCTTCGATCCAGCGCTTGCCGCAGGCCAGCGTCACATAGAACGAGCCGCGGAAGACGATGTCGGCGATGGCGTTGAACCCGCGTGGGGAAAGGTCCTTCGTGCGGCTGATGAAGTTGCCGGCCGCATTGTTCACGAGGCCTGTCAACGGCCCGCCATCGGCCCAGATCTCCGCAACCACGTCTTCCACAGCTTCGGGCACCCGGATGTCGAGCGCCATGCCCTTCACCTTCGAGCCGGTCGCGTCCGAAATGCGCTTGGCGGTTTCCTCCAGCACCTGCAGGCGACGGCCGCAGATGTAAACCGTCGCGCCAAGCTGCGCATAGGCTTCCGCCATCACTTCACCCAGGCCGGTGCCGCCGCCGGTGACGAGTATGCGCTTGCCCTTGAGAATGCCGTCCTTGAACATCAAATCCATCTAACGCTCCTATCGAGACCACATTTTTGTGAGATTGCTGCTGACATATTGAAGGCGTGTCCGGTTCTCCCAGTCCATCTTCAGACCTTCGAGCGCATAGACCTCGTTGAGAGTGTAGAGCAGGTCGCGCTCAACGTGGTTGGGAATGGTGCTTTCCATGAAGGTGAAGAAGGCGAGGCGTTCGCCCCGCGTTACCGGCACCACTTCGTGCAAGGTGTTCGAGGGGTAGACGATCATTTCGCCCGGATTTCCCTTGATGGTCACGGTCTGCGTGCCGAGATGGATGCGCAGGTCGCCGCCGTCATAGGTCGCCGGATCGCCGATGAAGAGCGTCGCCGAAACGTCGGAACGCAGCGGCCCGTTCGGCAAGGGCAGATAGGCCGCATCGGAATGAACGCCATAGGTCATGCCCGGTTCGTAGCGCGAGAGGAGCGGCGTCGCGATCCGCTTTGGGAACGCGAAGTTGCGCACTTCCTCATTCGCTGCAATCGCGGCGCCGACAATCTGCGAGGCCTTCTGTGCTTCGGCGCCGGACATGTCGGCTTGCAGGTTCTTCTTGGCGAGATTGTTCGGGTTGGAGGCGCGGCCGTCCATGAATCGGATGCTGCGGGCAAGCTGGCGCACCTGGTCGATCTCGGCAGGCGACAGCACATTCTTCACGAGCAGAAACATGGATGGTCCTTGGGCAATCGGCGGCGGCAACCTAGCAAAAGCATGTTCGCTTTCCAGCGGCGTGTTCTGCTAATGTTCGCCCGATGCTGAAACCTTTTTTTCCCGACCCTGTCCTGCCGTCCGTGTTCGCGGACTGGTTCGCCGCACGCGGATGGGCACCACGGCCGCATCAATTGGCGCTGATCGAGCACGCGCGCAAGAGCGAATCCGTGCTCCTGGTCGCGCCGACCGGCGGCGGCAAGACCTTGGCGGGATTCCTGCCGAGCCTGATTGACCTCGCGGAAACGCCAAAGCGCGCGCGCAAGCCTGCGCTGCACACGCTCTATATTTCGCCGCTTAAGGCGCTCGCGGTGGATGTGGCGCGCAACCTGGAAACGCCGGTCGCCGAGATGGCACTGCCGGTCCGCGTGGAAACCCGCACAGGCGACACGCCCACCGCCCGCCGCCAGCGCCAGAAACATGTGCCGCCCGACATCCTGCTCACGACTCCCGAGCAATTCGCGCTGCTGCTGTCTTCGAAGGACGCGCCGCGTTTCTTCGAAAACGTGAAGGCCGTGGTGCTGGATGAGCTCCACGCGATGCACAATTCCAAGCGCGGCGACCTTCTGGCGCTGGGGCTGTCGCGTCTGCAGACCCTGGCGCCGAAGCATCGCCGTATCGGACTGTCAGCGACCGTCGCCGACCCCAGGCCGCTGCAGCGTTTCCTCATGCCGCAGCCGATTGCCGGGGAGGCGTTGTCCGCCGTCGTCATCGGCAATCCCGGCGCCAAACCGAAGATCTCCATCCTGGCGTCGGAATCCTATGTGCCGTGGGCGGGGCATCTGGCGCGCCATACCATGCCGGAAATCCTGGCGGCGATTAAGCGCGCGACGACGACGCTGGTGTTTGTGAATACGCGCAGCCAGGCGGAGCGCACGTTCCAGGAACTCTGGCGCATCAACGACGACAATCTTTCCATCGCACTGCATCACGGATCGCTCGCGCCCGAACAGCGCCGGAAAGTCGAATCCGCCATGACACGCGCCAAGTTGAAGGCCGTGGTCTGCACCTCGACGCTCGACCTGGGCATCGACTGGGGGGCCGTGGACCAGGTGATCTGCGTTGGTGCGCCCAAGGGCGCAGCGCGTCTTGTGCAGCGCATCGGTCGCGCCAATCACCGGCTTGACGAGCCGTCCAACGCCATGCTCGTGCCGTCCAATCGCTTCGAGGTGCTGGAATGCGAGGCCGCGCGCGATGCTGTGCTGGCGGGCGAACTCGACGGCGAGCCCTTGCGCAAAGGCGGCATGGACGTTCTCTCCCAGCACATTCTCGGCGTCGGCTGTTCCGCGCCGTTCGATGCCGCGGCACTGTTCGGCGAGGTCAAGTCGGCCTCGCCCTATCGCGATCTCAGCCGCACCGATTTCGACGCCGCGGTCGATTTCGTCGCCACCGGCGGCTATGCGCTCAAGCGCTATGACCGCTACGCCAAGCTGCGCCAGACGCCGGAAGGATTGTGGCGGGTGGCGCACCCGAAGATCGCGCAGCAATATCGCCTCAACGTCGGCGTCATCATCGAGGATCCGATGATCGACATCCGCCTGCAGTCCAAAGGCCGGCCTACAGGAGCGGGTGGCCGCGTGCTCGGCAAGCTTGAGGAGTATTTCATCGAGACACTGACGCCCGGCGACACGTTTGTCTTTTCCGGCGACGTGCTGCGGTTCGAAGGCATCCACGAGAACGCAGCGTTCGTTTCCCGCACCAACGATCCCGAAGCGCAGATACCGTCCTACAACGGCGGCAAGTTTCCACTTTCCACCTTTCTCGCCATGCGGGTGCGCCAGATGCTGGCCGACCCGCGTCAGTGGCAACGCCTGCCGCATCCGGTGGGAGAGTGGCTGGAGATCCAGCAATTGCGCTCGAAGATCCCGGACGAGGGCGAGTTGCTGGTGGAGACCTTCCCGCGCGGCTCGAAGAATTATCTGGTCTGCTATCCCTTCGAAGGCCGCCTTGCGCACCAGACGCTGGGCATGCTCGTCACGCGCCGGCTGGAACGGCTGCGCATGCGCCCGCTGGGCTTCGTCGCCAATGAATATGCGCTCGCCGTCTGGGGGCTTCGCGACATGAGCGGCGTCGACATGGACGCGCTTTTCTCCGAGGACATGCTGGGCGACGACCTTGAAGACTGGCTCGCGGAATCGGCGCTCTACAAGCGTACCTTCCGCAACTGCGCGATCATTTCCGGCCTGATCGAGCGGCGGTCCTTGACGGCGGAGAAAACCGGAAGGCAGGTCACCTTCTCCTCCGACCTGATCTACGACGTCCTGCGCGAGCACGAGCCCGATCACATATTGCTGCGTGCAACTTACGAGGATGCGGCAACCGGGCTGCTCGACATCGGCCGTCTCTCCGGGGCATTGACCCGCGTGAAGGGCGACATCACCGTGCGCGCGCTGGATCGCGTATCGCCGCTGGCGGTTCCCGCCTTGCTCGAAATCAGCAAGGAAATGGTGGCGGGCGAAGCGCACGAGGATATCCTGCACGAAGCCGAAGAATCGCTGGTGGCGGAGGCCATGTCGGTTGACTGAGAAGCGCGTCGAAGTGAACGGCGAGGAACTCGTGCTCGACAATTCGGGCGCGCTTTGGTGGCCGCGCGAGCGGGTGCTGGTATTCGCCGACATGCATTTCGAAAAGGGATCGTTCTACGCCTATACCGGTCAATTGCTCCCGCCCTACGACACACGCAGCACGCTGAAGCGCGTCGCCGCCGTTTTCGATGCCTACAGGCCAGCCATTGCAATCGCGCTGGGTGATTCCTTCCACGACCGCGAGGCTCCCAACCGGCTGGATGCAACGGAGCGCGCGATGCTCGCCGATCTCGGACGGCGTGCGGACTGGATCTGGATTTCCGGCAACCATGATCCGGCGCTGCCGGAATGGCTGTCGGGCCGCATCTATGACGAGATCGCCATCGGCAACCTCGTTTTCCGGCATGAACCGTCAGAATATGTGGGTCGCGGCGAAATTGCGGGGCACTTGCATCCCTGCAAGACCGTGAGCCGGCGCGGCCAGAGCCTGCGGCGGCGCTGCTTTGCCTCCGATGGAAAGCGGCTGGTGATGCCCTCCTTCGGCGCTTATACGGGAGGGCTCGACGTGCGCGACATCGCGCTGCGCTCGCTATTCCCCAAGGATTTTTTCGCCTATGTTCTGGGCCGCGCGCGGGTGTACGCCGTTGCAGCCTAGCCCGGCTGCCGGAAAATCAGCGACGACAGGTAGCCCAGCAGCGCCGCCATGAGGACGGTCGCAAGGCCGTAGGTGAACGGCTCGTTGTGCGCGAAGTTGAACAGATTGCGCTCGAGCCCGATCTGGTCGACGAACAGGGGCGTCGACTGCGCGCTTACCACCACGCCGTTTTTGAACAGATAGACCTCCGCCGTGTATTGCCCGCGCGGCGCGCCCGCCGGCACCGGCACATGCACGCGGAACAGCGAATAACCTAGGAATTCCACGCCATTGGGCGCCTGCGAGAACAGGTGCGCACGCAGACGCTCGCGCACGACGGCCTGACGGAACTGCTCGGCCTTGGAGGAGTTGTGCGTGCTGGCGCGCTCCGGCTTCACATAGTCGAGGCCGATCTGGTAGCGGCCCAGCATCTCGGGCTGGGCGATCTTGTCCAGCGATTGCGTACTGGCGACATAGTAGTAGGCCGGCATGCCGCTGAGCGTAATCTGCCGGTTGTTGATCCAGAGTCCGGCGATGCGCTGCTTGCGGCGTACGTCCATCATCGCGGCGGGGCCGCGCACCACGACCACGACATCGCGCTTGCCGGTCTCGCTTTCGTCGCCGGTGTCCGCGCTCTGCTCTATGGCGCCGAAGACGACGAGATCCGAGCCGGTATAGTTCGAGGTGATCTGGATCTGGTCCTGCGAAAGGCCCGAAACCAGATCGTCCGCGCATGCCGCCGCCGGAAGCAGCGCCAGCAGAAGTCCCAGAAGAGCCGCGCGCGTCATTGGCCTTCCACCGTCACGCTGAAGATGTCATCGGGCGTCAGCACCAAGCCGACAAGCAGGCGCGCCCCGACGGCGATCACCAGGATCGCCAGCAGAAGCCGAAGCTGCTCGCCCCGCATCTGCGCGCCGATCCGGACGCCGAACTGCGCGCCGACCACGCCGCCCAGGATCAGGATTGCCGCCAGCATGATGTCCACGGTGTAGTTGCTCGTCGCCTGCAATATCGTGGTGGCGGCAGTAACGCTGAGAATCTGCACCAGGGATGTTCCCATCACCACGCTGGTGGGCATGCGCAGCAGATAGATCATCGCGGGCACGAGAATGAATCCGCCTCCGATGCCCATGATCGCCGACAAGACACCGACGATAAAGCCCAGCACCAGTGGCGGAAACACGCTGATGTAGAGCCGCGACTGGCGGAAGCGCATCTTGAACGGCAGGCCGTGGATCCAGTTGTGATGCTGAGCCGGCCGCGCGGGCAGGGGATTGCCGCTGCGCGCCGCGCGAAGCGCCTGAAGGCTTTCGTTCAGCATCAGTCCGCCGACGGTGCCCAGCAGGATCACGTAGCCGGCGGACACCACGAACTCCGATTGCCCGGCCTGCAGAAGAAGCTTGAAGAGCCAGACGCCGAAGCTGGTGCCCACAAGGCCGCCCGCGAGCAGCACGCCGGCCATCGCCAGATCAACCGAGCGTCTTTTCCATAGCGCGATGGCACCGGCCATCGAGGACGCGGTGATGTGGCTGGCGGTGGTCGCCACGGCGACTTCGGACGGGATGCCGTAGAAGATCAGAAGCGGGGTCAGCAGAAAGCCTCCACCCACGCCGAACATCCCGGAGAGAAAACCGACCGCGCCGCCCATCGCCAGGATGATCAGCCAATGGACTGACATTTCCGCGATGGGCAAATAGATTTCCATCGTTCAGACGCGTGCGAAGGCTGGAGACGCGCGTCCGGCGAACGCGCTGTTCACGAAGCAGGGAAAAGTTTGCGCGCGCGAAGTGCGCGGGTCAACCACCGATGATGTCGGCTGCGGCCGGAGCCGCGTTGGCGGCGGGGTCCATCGGCTTGGCGTGGAAGTTCTGCGCCGCGGTCTGCGCCGCCGCCTTGTCGGCCGGCGTCAGTTGCGTCGCCAGCGCATCGACGCGCGCCTTGGATTCGGCGTCGCCCTGTGCCGCGGCGATGGCATACCATTTGTAGGCTTCGGTCAGGCTCTGCTTCACGCCCATGCCGCGCTCGTAGAGCACGGCGAGGTTGAACTGTGAGTCCTTGAGGCCGAGCTCGGAGGCCTTGGTGAACCATTCGGCGGCCTGCTGCATGTTCTTGGGCACGCCGGAGCCTTCCGCGAAAGCCACCGCGATGTTGTGCATGGCCTTGCGGTTGCCCTGCTTGGCAGCGATTCCATAGAGCTGGTCGGCTTTTGCGGCATTGGTCGGCACGCCGTGGCCCCGCTCATAGAGCGTGCCCAGACGATAGGCCGCCATCGCATCGCCGCCATTTGCGGCGCGTTCCAGCCAGCGCGCGCCTTCGGCTTCGTTCACGTTGAGACCGTTTGTACCATCCAGATAGGAGAAGCCCAGAGCGGCCTGCGCCTTCACATTGCCGCCATTGGCGAGTGCCGAGAGTTTTTGCGCTGGCGACTTCGCTGCTTCGGCGGGTTTGGCCGCGTTCGGCACCGGCTTCACGGGCGCCGGCGCGACGGTGACCGGATTGCTCTGCTGCGCAGCGGGAGGCGCGGGCGGCGGCGTAGCCACGGTTTCGTCCTCGCCCAGCGGCGGGGTGTAGGTCACGGCTGGCGGCGCCGCCGGCTTGTGCGCGAGAAGCTGATTAAGGTTCGCGGGCTTGCGGATTTCGTTGGGCGCGCTGCCCATGCGGCTGAGATAGGAGCCGACCGCAACGGCGAGCACGGCGAAGATCGCGATGCCTGCAATGAGCACATAGCGCGTGCGCGACTTGGGCGCGTCTTCGTCGTTCGTGTCCTTGTCGCGGCGCAGGCCCCAGGAGAAACCGCCGGAATCCGGCGCGGCGACTTCGGCATTGGCGGCGCGTGCCGAACGGCGCGCGGCGGCCATGAAGGATTCGCCCGATGGCGCGCTCGTTTGCGCCGCGGAAGAGGCGAACGTGTCGGCGCCGAACGGGGCGCTGCCGGCGTTGAAGACGGGCGAAGGGTCGAGCGGCGCTGTTTCGAAGGGCGGTGGCGCGAAGGGATCCTGTGCCGGCGGCTGGTAGGCGGGCGAATCCGGGAACGGCGGAAGATCCAGGATCGGCGCACCGGCGCTTTGCGGACCGCTTGCGGCATAGGCGAACGGTTGCGCGGCTTGCGGCTGCACCGGCGGAACCGCTTCAATCCCGGCAAGGCTTCCGTTGGCGCTTTTCACGGCGCTGCGCAATTCCGTCAGGGCATCGCGATGGCGCTTGTCGGCGGCATCCACGCGGCTTGCAAGGTTGCGCATCGTCTCTTCGAGATTGCCGCTGTTGCCCGTGGCGCTGCGTTCGGTGGTTTCGAGCCGCGCCGCGATATCCGACAATGCGTGCTCGATGCCGAGCAGGCGGCGATCGAGCAGGGCGTCCTGTCCCTTGGCTTCGAGGCGGGCGACGTTCTCTTCCAGCCGCGCCATCGTGCCGGCGTTCTGGGACTCGCTGGCGGTGAGACGCGCATTCAGGCGGTCGAGCGTGTCGCTGAGCTGGGCCAGCGTGGCGGCCTGGCGCTGCATCTCCGCGGTGGAGACATTGCGGTCGTCATGGGTCTTTTCGATGTTGGCGAGCGTTCGCTCGAGCGCACCGGCGCTGGAATGGGCGGCGCGTTCGACGGCGCGCACGCGTTCGTCGATCATCGCGATGCGCTGTTCCAGCGTGCGCGAGGTGCTTTCCGCTTCCGCGCGGGATTCGGTGAGGCGGCCGGCCACGGATTCCACGTTGCCGGCGAGCGCCGCGAGTTGATCGGCGGACTGGTTGGCCGTCTGCGCGATCTGGTCGGCGACGCGCGACAGTCCCTGGTGCAACGCGCGAACGGCGTCCTTCAGTCCATCTTGCGCGGATTGTTGCTCCACGCGACTGAGGCGATCGCCGAGGCTGACGACATGTGCGCCAAGCTGATCGAAGGCCTGCGCCTGCTCGCGCGTGGCGATGTTGATTTCCGTCGCGGTCTTGCTCATCGCGCGGTTGTTTTCGGTCTGGCTGCGCTCGGTCGCTTCCAGGCGGCGGCTGACGGTGCGCAGCTGCTCCTCGATGCGCTTGTAGGCGCTCTGCGCTTCGGATTCGCTTCGCGAGACGCTGTCGAGCATCGCGGCGCTGTCACGCGCGGATTGCGATGGCGCAGCTTCGCGCATCGGGGTCATGTCCGCGACTTCGGCGAAGGTGCGCATGATGCGGCGGGTCAGCCACTCGCCGACCGACAGGCCTTCACGCCGTGCAGCAGCCCGCGCTGCCTCCCGGGCCTCGGGAGGTATGCCCGCCACATTCCACGGAAGATCAGGCTGCATTTCTTGATTCGCCATCCGCCGCACCCCTAATAAAGGTATCGACGCCCAGATATTGTGTAAAGAAAACGGGCCCAGCCGAGGGAGGGTACGTCCCCCTTTGACCCATTCACTCCACAGCTATCGTTGAACCTGTAGGGTTAATTCGGGGTTAGCGACGGGTCTCAACCCCGGCGCGGGCAAGCTCCGGGGCGAGTCGCCCGGTCGCCCAGGTCCACGCCATCCGGAAGTCCGAGAACAGCGACCACAGGGGATAAGTGAAGGTGGCGGGCCTGTTCTTCTCGATGAAAAAATGGCCGAACCAGGCAAAGCCATAGCCACCTGCCAGCGCGCCGAGCCCAAACCAGCCATTGCCCGTGACGACGAGCGCGATCAGCGAGGCAAGGGCGATGCCGGTCCCCAAATAGTGGATGGCGCGGGTCTGCGGCTTGGCGTGCTCGCGCAGATAGTAAGGCCAGAAATCTGAATAGCTCTCGATCGGCTGGTTGGTCCGCATCGCACACCTACCTTTTCCTGTGCTTGTGCCTTTTCGCGGCCGGCTGGATCACCGTAGCACCGGGCGGCGGTGGCGCGGGAGAGGCATCGCTCGCGGATTTCGCGCTGTCATACTGTTGCACGGTACGGGCGGACATCTGCTGATCCGGCGGCGGCAGCCCCATGTCGGTGGCGAAGAGCTGCGTCACATACACGGTGTCGCCGTTCACGGCCGCGCCGACACCGGTGCGGTTGTAGGACGGATAGGCCAGATTGTCCTTGTGCGCAGCGCTCGCCAGCCATCCATCCACGAACTCGTGCGCGAACTTCTCGGGGTCAACGCCGATTTGCGGCGTGTAGTGCTCGGCGGCAATGTTCTCGCCGAGAAGTCCCTGGAAATTCGCATCCTTGTCCATGACGATGCTGGCGGTAGTGGACCCGTCCGGCGCGACATGCGCGAGGTAGTTCTTCGCCGCCATGTCCTGGCTCTTTTGCCGCGCGACCCCGACCAGTTCGGAATCCAGCGACAACGGCTTGGCGTCTGGATCGATCTTCAACCGCTCGGTTTCGATGAGGTCGTTGATCCGGCTTTCCAGCGCCGCCATCTGCGTGTGCGGATCAGGCGGCGGCGGAAGCGGCTTGCGCTGGGCGGATGAAAACATGCCGCCGTCAGCGCAGCCCGCAAGAAGAAGCAGTGACAGGACCGCAACGAGTAAACGCAGCATCCGGTTACTGCAGGATCTCGAACAATCCGGCCGCGCCCATGCCGCCGCCGATGCACATCGTCACGACGCCGTATTTTGCCTTGCGGCGGCGGCCTTCGATGAGAAGGTGCCCTGTCATGCGCGCTCCCGACATGCCATAGGGATGTCCGATGGAGATCGCGCCGCCGTCGACATTGAGCTTGTCGTACGGAATGCCGAGCTTGTCGGCGCAGTAGATCGTCTGGCTGGCGAACGCTTCGTTCAGTTCCCAGATGTCGATGTCGGAAACTTTCAGGCCGTGCCGTTCCAGCAAGCGTGGCACGGCAAAGACAGGCCCGATTCCCATCTCGTCCGGCTCGCACCCGCAGACCGCGAAACCGCGGAAGATGCCCAGTGGCTTGAGACCTTTCTTCGCCGCGACCGTGCCATCCATCACGACGGCGGCCGACGCACCGTCTGAAAATTGCGAGGCATTGCCGGCGGTGATGTATTTGCCGACTTTGATTTCCTGTCCACCCTGAAACACCGGCTTGAGCGATTGCAAGCCTTCCAGCGTGGTGTCGGGGCGGTTGCACTCGTCGCGATCGACGGTCACTTCGACGACGGACTCCGCGCCCGTCGCCTTGTCCACCTTTTTCATTTTCGTCTTCATCGGAACGATCTCGTCGGCGAATTTTTGCGCCTGCTGTGCGGCCGCGGTGCGGCGCTGGCTTTCCAGCGCATATTCGTCCTGTCGCTCGCGCGAAACCTTGTAGCGTTCCGCCACCACTTCCGCCGTCTCGAGCATCGACATCCACAGAGCAGGCTTCACCTGCATCAGGTGTTCCTCGGTGATGTTCCTCGTGTTCATCCCGCCCATCTGCACCAGCGAGATCGATTCGACGCCCGAGCCGATCGCGACCGGCGTGCCTTCGGTGATGATCTGCTGCGCCGCCATGGCGATGGCCTGCAGGCCCGACGAGCAGAACCGGTTGATCGTCGTGCCGCCGGTCGTCACCGGGCATCCGGCCCAGATCGCGGCGTTGCGCGCCACGTTCATGCCCGTTGCGCCTTCCGGCTGCGCGCAGCCCATATAGACGTCTTCGACTTCCTTGGGATCGATGCCCGCCTTGGCGATGGCATGCTTGACGGCGTGTCCGCCCATGGCCGCACCGTGGGTCATGTTGAAGCCGCCGCGAACGGACTTCGCAAGGCCCGTGCGGGCAGTGGAAACGATGACGGCTTCTCTCATGGCATCCTCCGGAATTTTTCCGGGGGGGAACGTAGCCTGACGGCCTTGGGGGCGCAAAGCCCCGCGAGTTCAGAGCGCTGTCACCGCAATGGCGCTCAAGACAAGGCTGGCGGCCGGCGGACGCGCATCTCTTCGGGTCGCATGCGGCGATGACCATCGTTGCCGTGCGCATTTCCGGAAGTCAGATATGTGCGCCCATGTCGGCCCATTCTGGCGCCGCACTGATGCGGGAGCGATGGGTGATCATCTCGTCGTGCAGGTGGCGCACCGTCGTGCTGCCGGTCTTCACGAACAGGAACGGAAAGAACCCGTGCAGCATGCAGGCGCTGCCGGCGACGATCATGCGCGTGCCGAAAGCGCAGGCCGTTGCCAGATGCCGGGAATAGGTTTCGCCGACGGAGCGCGGGTGTGCGGTAAAGAGTTCTTCGAACGTCATGGGGATCGCTCCGTTGCGTGCGCAGTATTGCGCGGAACCTCGCCGACTTCACGCGCTATCGCGAAGCCAGCAGATGCGCGGGATAGCGGACGGTGAAAACGATCGCGGCTGCCAGCGCGGCCAGCCCGATCGCCACGTCGAGCGAGAAGGACAGGTGGTGCTGGAACGTCGTCAGTCCGTCGGCGACCGTCATCACCAGGAAGGCGGCGGCCCACACGGCGCTCAACATGTAGCTCGCGCGTACGAAAGCGGGAGTATCCCAGAACCGCTCGGGCATCTCGTCGCGCACATATTGCTCGGTGAAGGGGATCTTCCGCGCCATCGAGATCAGCGCGAGGAGGAGCAGCACCACATCGGCGATCATGCGCACGGCCTGAACCGGAAGGCTCGGCTGGATGAAGCCGGTATAGAGCGCCAGCATCGCGAACAGCATCAGGCAGGTGATGTCGAGCATGCGGATCATCTTGGCATGCAGGAAATCGCGAATGCCGATGGCAAAGGCCGCCGCGAAGGCAAGCCAAAGCGCCAGGCTCACGGACACGCCGCTGAGCAATGCAAAGGCGATGAACGGCACGAAGCCGAGAAGAATGCCCATCACGCTGGTCCCGCGTGGTGAAGGAAGAACGGGGCGCCGCTGCCGGCGCCCCGTGGACTCGATCAGTGGGCTGCGGTGCCCTTGGACTTGACCTCTGCGTAGAGCGACCACAGATGCGCTGCGCGTCCGCGCGCTTCGCTGCCCGACACCGATGCCAGCGTGGTCTGGGCTTCGGGATATTTGCCCTCGACCGCCAGCGCCGATCCCAAAAGCACCGTCGCTTCACCCGGATCCTTCAGGCCGCCCTTGGACAGCGCCAGGCGCGCCATCGCTTCCGAATCGGCGTAACGCCCGTAGCCCCAATAGTCCTGGGCAAGCGCGAGCGCGGCCTGACCCGTCTTGGAGCTGTTGGCGGCATTCGCCACGGCGGAAAGCACGCCCGCGTCCTTCGCGGCGAGGTTCCGCGAAGTGGAAAGCGTCGGGCCGGCTTGCGCGGACGTGATCTTGCCGCTGCTGATGCCCTGGTCGAGCACCGTCGCGGCTTCCTTGTCGAGGTGCAGCTGCGCCGCCAGCTGGCCAAGGACCGGATAGTCATCGGAACGCATCGCGCCGAGCTGGTAGCGCAGGCGATAGAGGAACAGCGCATCGACCGGCTTGGTGCCTTTGTGGCTGAGACCATCGTCGATGAGCTTTGACCAGTCGTCTGGGTTGTTGCTGGACAGGATCATCGACTCGATCGCCCGGCGCGCGGCGTCCGGATCGGTCTTGCCCTCGATGTTGCCCAGGATGATGAGCGCGTTCGGTTGGGGCTCCTTGCCGGCCGCCTTCGCCGCATCGACCGCCATCTGCGCGTATTTCTTCGCATCGGCGTTGTCGTTCGTCTTGAAATAGGCGATCGCCAACATCGTCATGATGAGATCGTCCGCCTTGCCCGTCGCCGAGAATTTCTGTCCGTAGTCGATGACCTGCGGCCAGCGGCTCACGTTCTGCTCGACGACGGTGGCATCGTGATAGGTCGCGGCCTGCTCGTCGGGCGTGAGGTCGGCGAATGACGGCGACGCGATCACAGCTTCGAACGCGGTCGCTGAAGTCTGGTAGTCGCCGGTATTGGCGGCAACCGCAGACAGGAAGCGGTTGATGTTGAAGTCATCGAAGGGGGTGCGGTTCGGAACCGCCTGCGCCGCCTTGATCTGCGTCATGGCGGTGGCGGTATCCTTGGCCTGCAGCGCCTTTTGCGCGGCATTCAGCGCGGCGCCGACGGCCGGTGTGACATGGCCCTTGGCAGGCTTTGCGTCGGACTTCTGGGAGTCCTCGTCCACTTTCCGCCCGACCATTTGGGCGTGCGCGGCGGTTCCGAGCAGCGTCATGGCCAGCGCGGCCGTCAAAAAAAGCTTCTTCATGGGATTCCTCGTGCTTATGGGCGCGGACGGTGATCCGCCGCCTGTCCCCCTCTGTTATCGCGTGCCAGTCTAGTGTGGCGATTTCGTGTTTCCAATGCGAAGAACCCGCGCCAAAAGCGCCAAAACCGCACATGATCACGCGATGTTGCGCTGCAGCGGGAAACTTCCTATCACCGATGGGAGATGCAACCCATTCGGCAGCCATGGTGAATCGACCCGCAGGCATTCCAGAGGATGCCGAAATCGCCTCCACCGGAGGCTTCAACAAGTATGTGGGGCCGCTCTACAGGCTGAAGGATCTCGAAGACGGCGCGGTGAAGCGCTTTGCCTTCGCCGCCGCCGAGCAGCACATGAACGGCGCCGGAACCGTGCATGGCGGCATGCTAATGACGTTTCTGGACACGTCGATGAGCCGTACCTCGCGCCTCATCTCCGGCGCCAATGGAACGGCGACGGTTTCGCTCACCTGCGATTTCGTGGCGCCGGCAAAGCTCGGCGACGTCATCGAATCGCGCGTTTGCGTGACGCGCCGCACGCGTACCATCGTGTTCCTGTCCTGCGAGCTTGTCTGCGGCGAGCGCGTGCTGATGGTCGGCAGCGGCGTGTGGAAGATCAGCGGCGCCGAAGAATGAGCGCGCTGCTGGAAAAGCTGAGCGGCTACCGTGCCACCAGGCTGATCGATCCGTTCGAGAATTTCGTCGGCCCGCTCTACGAGATTGGCGAGAAGCTCGCCCGGCGCTACGCCTTTGTGGTCGACGAGCGCCATGTGAACATGCGCGGAGTCATTCACGGCGGCATGCTGATGACCCTGGCCGACATGACGATGGGCCAGGCCGCGTGGGATGCCTGCGACCATGCCGATGTCGTCACCCTCAACATGCAGAGCCAGTTCATCCGCGGCGCGCGGCTGGGCGAGATCGTCGAGGTGCAGCCGGTCCTGACCCGCCGCACCCGCTCCATCATCTTCCTGCGCGGCGATTTCATGGTGGGCGACGAGATCATCTTCTCCTGCGCCAGCCTCTGGAAAATCCTTGGCCAGGATTGATGGGGACAGCCCGAAGTAACCCCTCATTTACCATACGGGCCTAGGCTGCGAGGTGGGGATAAAGGCTTTTCCTGCGATGCGCGACGCACGCCCGGCGGAATTGGTGCTGGGTTCGGTTCAACTGGGGCTTGCCTATGGCGCGGCCAATCGCACCGGCATGCCCTCGCATGGCGCCGCGCTGAAGCTTGTCCACCGCGCCGCGGACGCCGGCATCACCAAATTCGACACCGCGCGCGCCTATGGCGAAGCCGAAAACCGCCTCGGCGAGGCCCTGGAAGCGCGCAGCGGCATCCGCACCGTCACCAAGCTGTCGCCCCTTAGCGAACTTGCACCCGATGCACCGCGCGACAATGTGCGAGAGGCGGTCGACCGCAGCATCTGGGCGTCGCTGCTGGCGCTGCGCCGCGCAAGGCTGGACTGCCTGCTGCTGCATCGCGCCGCCCACATGTTCGCCTTCAACGGCTGGATCTGGGAGCGCCTGCTCGAACATCTCGAAGACGGAACGGTCCTGTCGCTTGGCGTCTCGGTGCAGACCCCGGAAGAGACCCTCTCGGCGCTGAACTGCCTGGACGTCACCCACATCCAGTTGCCGTTCAACCTGCTCGACTGGCGCTGGCGCGAAGCCGGCGTGATCGCCCGCATTCGCAGCCGCGCGCATCTCACCGTTCATGCGCGCAGTGTCTTCCTGCAAGGGCTGCTCGCCGCCGATAGCGCGTCGGTGTGGCCCTCGATCGATGGCGTCAATGCACCCGATCTCGTCGATTTTCTCTTCGAGCTGTCACGGCAGTTCGAGCGTGCAAGCACGGCCGATCTCTGCCTTGCCTATGCGCGCGGACAGGACTGGATCGACGGCGTTGTCGTCGGCATGGAAACCGAAGAACAGCTGGAAATGAATCTGCGCCTCTCCGCGCGCCGGCCGCTCTCCGCGGAAGATTGCGCGCAGATCGAGCGCCTGGTGCCGCGCGTTCCGCCACGACTGCTCAATCCGGCGGAATGGCCCAAATGACAGCGAAGCCTTTCGATCTTCATGGCCGCATAGCCTTCGTCTCCGGCGCGGCGGGCCATCTCGGCAGGCCGATGGTGCGCGCGCTTTGCGAAGCCGGTGCGCATGTGATCCTCAACGGCCGCAACGAAGCCAGGCTGAAGGACTTTGAAGCGGAGCTGAAAGAGCAGGGTGGCTCCGCCGAATGCGCCGCGTTCGACGTTTCCGATTTTCCGCGCGCGCGCGCATTCATGGCGGCGCGGCCGCGCCTCGACATCCTCGTCAACAACGCCATTTCCATGACGCCCGCGCCGCTCGCATCCCTGACGCCGGAAGCATTCGACCAGGCCTATCGCAGCTCCGTTACCGCCGCGTTCGAACTCGTGCGTGCCGCGCTTCCGGGCTTGCGTGCCGCCGTCGCCGCCGCCGGCGATGCCAGCATCGTCAATATCGCTTCGATGTATGGCGCTGTCGCGCCGGACTCGCGCATCTATGCGAAGCCGGAACAGGCCAGCCCGCTTCACTACGGCCCTGCCAAGGCGGCGCTGCTGCAACTCACCCGCCACCTGGCCGCGGAGCTTGGACCGGAGAAGATCCGCGTGAACGCATTGGTGCCGGGACCCTTTCCGCAGCCCGCCGTCGCGCAGAACGATGCCGCCTTCGCGGCCCGTCTCGCCGCCAGAACGATGCTGGGGCGCACAGGCGCCGCGCCTGAAATCGCGGGCCCGCTCCTGTTCCTGGCCAGCCCGGCCTCCAGCTATGTCACCGGTTCTGCGCTCGCCGTCGATGGCGGTTGGACCGCCTGGTGAGGTAGAAGGATGGCCGGTGCAGTGAACATGGCTTTCATTTCTTCCTTCAAGGTCGGGCGGGAGACCGTCTATCCGGAATCCCTGCGCGAACGGTTGCGCGGCTTTCCGTTGCTCGCCGATGTCGGCGACGCCGCGCTGCGCAGGCTGCTCTCCGAAGCCAACTGGTTCGGCTTGCCCGGCGGCATGCTCCTGCGGCGCGACGGCGAGAACGATCGCGCGCTCTTCCTTGTCGTCACCGGATCGCTGGGCGTCTTCGTGGACGATGAGAAAGGCAGCAAGCGCCTCGTCGCGCACATCCCCGCCGGCGAGACCGTCGGCGAGATGTCGTTGATCTCCGGCGAGGACTCCCATTCCGCGCAGCTCGTGGCGCTGCGCGATACCGAGCTTCTGCGCATCAGTCCCGAGGGGTTTGAGTCGCTCATCACCCGTCATCCGCTCGTCATGATGAATTTGATGCGCGTGCTGGTGAAGCGCCTGCAGGAAACCACGCAGCGCCCGGCGGATGCCGCGCGGCCAAGGACCTTCGCGCTGATCCCGCTGCAGGAAGGGCTGGGCGACGAGCCGATCGCGCGGCGCGTCGCCAGCGTGCTGGTGCAGATGGGCTCCAAGGCGGCGGTGCTGGATGCCAACTCCGCCGAGCAGTCCGCCGAGTGGTTCAACGCCTTCGAAGCGGCGCATGACATTGTATTCTATCGCGGCGATGCGCCGGACAGCGCCTGGACGCAGCTCTGCCTGCGCCAGGCCGACCGCATCCTTTTGCTCGCGCAGTCCGACAAGCCTCTGCCGCTGCGCCCACTCGACCTGCCCGCGTTCAAGGAGCGCGCGACGGGCCTGCCAGAACTCTTGCTGCTGCATCGCTCCGGCAAGGCGGAGGAATTGCCGGAACACTTCGCGCTGCGCAGCGGATTGTTCGAATCCCACCATCACATCCGCGCGCACAACATGGACGATATCCGCAGGCTGGCGCGCTTCATCTCGGGCCGCGCCATCGGCCTGGTGCTTGCGGGCGGCGGTGCGCGCGGCTTTGCGCATATCGGCGTAATCAAGGCGCTGATGGAGTCCGGCGTGCCGTTCGACAATCTTGGCGGCACCAGCATGGGCGGCATCATCGCCGCGGGCATCGCGCTGGAATGGAACCTGGACGAGCTTGTCGCGCGCATGCGCGAGGTTTTCGTCGCGTCCAATCCGCTGTCCGACTACACAATTCCACTGATCGCGCTGGTGCGCGGAAAGAAGGTGTCGGACCTGCTGCGCGAGAATTTCGGCGATGTGCGCATCGAGGAAATGCCACGACCGTTCTTCTGCGTCTCCTCGGATCTCACTTCGGGCCGAATCCACGTGCATCGCGCAGGGCCGTTGTGGCGCGCTCTGCGCGCCAGCGTTGCGCTGCCCGGGATTCTGCCGCCTGTCACCCATCACGGCCACCTGCTGGTCGATGGCGGCGTGATGAACAACTTGCCGGTGGACGTGATGGCGCAGCGCCAGCCCGGCCCGATCATCGCTTCGGACGTGACGGGCGAACTCGATATCCGGGTGACCGATGAACGCTATGGCGAGCGGCCGTGGTGGTGGCTCTTGTGGCAGCGCATGCGCGGCACGCCGTCGATCGTTTCCATCCTGATGCGTTCGGGCACCGTTGGCTCCGAAGCGCAGCGCCGCCTCGTGCGCGACAAGGCCGATTACATGTTCGAGCCGCCGCTGCCCGACATCGGCCTGCGCGACTGGAAGAAATTCGACCAGGCCGTAGCGGAAGGCTATGAGCACGCGCGCATGATGATCGAGAAGAATGGTGTGCCGCTCACTGACGTGTGGGCGGAAGGTCCCGCGGTCATGCTGCCGCACCGGGACGTGGTCGCGCGCTAAAGGCGCGGCAACTGGCGCGAGATCGAAGAAGCAAGGATCGGGTTTGCGTCTGACGCAATTCCCATCACAAGACGCGGCCCCCATATTCGAAGCCGCCATGATCGACTATTCGCCGCTCGACAATCCCGTCTGGTCCTCGCTGGCGACAGGCCATGTCGCGATGGCGCGTGTGCATGGCGCGGCTATGCGCTATCCCGGCGATATCTCGCCGCTGTCGGCCGTTCGCGAGCCTTCACGTCCGGCATTCGCCGATCTGCGCGCGCTCGCGAAGCCGGGTGAGATCGTGGGACTGGTGACGGCGTTCGAGATTGCCATTCCGGACGATTGGGAGGTGGTGCTGTCCCGCTTCATCGACCAGATGGTCTGCGAAGACTTCCAGCCCGCATCCGACATCGCGCCGCTGCTGCTTTCGGACAAGGACGTGCCGGAGATGGTCGCGCTCACGAAGCTGACGCAGCCGGGGCCGTTTGAGCACGGCACCATCGGCATGGGCAAGTATCTCGGCGTGCGCAGCGAGAGCGGCGCGCTGATGGCGATGGCGGGCCAGCGCATGTCGCTGACGGACTTCCGCGAGATCAGCGCGGTGTGCACGCATCCCGATCATCAGGGCAAAGGCTATGCGGGGCGGCTGATGACGGTTCTGGCGCGCGAGATCATTGCTGACGGCAGGACGCCGTTCCTGCACGTGAAGACGGAGAACGCTTCCGCCAAGCACCTTTACGCCAAGCTCGGCTTCCGCGTGCGCAAAGCCATGCACTTCAACGTCATCAGGCCGCGCTAGACGGCGCCGAGGCCTTTGCGCTGCGGTAGCAGGTCGCCGAATTTCGGCGCGCGCTTCTCGGCCTTCGCCACGAAGCTTTCGCGCATGTCGGTTTCGGGGTTGTACATGCCGGCCTGCCAAGTCGCGATATAGTCGAGGCCGTCGGCGGTGGAGTGATCGCGTGCATAGTTGATCATCACCTTGGAGCCGTGCACCGCGAGCGGCGACTTCTCGGCGATGTCTTTCGCCAGCGCCATCACATGCTTGAGCATCTCGTCCTGCGTCGCGAACACCTCGTTCACGAGGCCGAACTGCATCGCCTTCTTCGCCGGCAGGCGGCGTCCGGCATAGGCCAGCTCCTTCACCATGCCTTCGGGCATCAGTTTGCACAGGCGCGGGAAGGTGCCGACATCCGCCGTCATGCCGATGTTGATTTCCTGGATGACGAAGAACGCGTCCTCGGTGGCGTAGCGGCAGTCGCAGGCGGAGGCAAAATCCACCGCGCCGCCCACGCACCCCCCCTGGATCGCCATGAGCACCGGCATGCGCGCGCGCTCCAGACAGTTGAACGTCTCCTGGATGTCGAGGATCGAGAGGCGCAGATTGGCGCGCACCCGGCCGCGTTCGTCCTTTGACGCAGCGGCAGAGGTGCCCGCGCTGTTGCCGCTGGTGAACACCGAAAGGTCCATGCCGCCGGAGAAATGCTTGCCGGTGGAGGAGATGACGATGACGCGCGCCCTCGCGCCCGCGTCGATATCCTTCACGATTTCCGGCAGTTCGCGCCAGAATTCCGGGACCATGGTGTTCAGCTCGTCGCCGCGC
>DATIVW010000381.1:0-4093 GCA_035465595.1 Rhizomicrobium sp.
GGGGAACAGCTCGGCGACCTTCATGCCGGGCTTCACGCCGGCAAAGGCAATGGTTTCGGCAGGAAGACGCAGCGCATCGCGATCGGTGTCGGCCTTGGGCCGAGTCGTGTCGGCAACAGCCTTGCTCACATAATCCGGCACGGATGCGGCAAGCGCCGCGCCGCCGAGCACAAGCGCGAACACCGCTGCGCCAAGGAAAATCTTTTTCATGGAATGCCCTCCAATGGAGGGCCAAGCCTAGCCGGACCGCGCGCCGCATCCCGGACACGTTTGCGTTAGGGTGCGCTGCAAAATCAGCCCTTTGGTGCGGCAGACAAAACGTCTTTGACCTTGGCGGCCAGTTGCTTGAGGCCGAAGGGCTTGGGCAGGAAATGCATGTCGGCGGTGTTCTGGTCGTTGCGGCGGAAGGCTTCCTCCGCATAGCCGGACATGAAGATCACCGCGATCTCCGGGCGGATGCGTTTCAGGTTCCGCACCAGTGTCGGGCCGTCCATGTTGGGCATCACCACGTCGGTGATGAGAAGGTGGATGGGCCCGGGGTGGTTGCGCACCAGCTCCAGCGCTTCCTCGCCGCCGGGCGCTTCCAGAACCTTGTATCCGCGCACCCGCAGTGCGCGCGCCGCGAAGCTGCGCACCGCTTCCTCGTCTTCCACCAGCAGGACCGTGTCCTGGCCCGTGATGTCGCGCGCGGGCGCAGATTCCGCCTGCGCCACCGGCATCTCGCCCTTGAAGCGGGGCAGGAAGATCGAGAACGTCGTGCCCTTGCCGATCTCGCTGTCGACGGTGATGTAGCCGCCGGTCTGCTTGACGATGCCGTACACCGTCGCGAGCCCCAGGCCCGTGCCCTGGCCGACGGGCTTGGTGGTGAAAAAGGGATCGAAGATCCTGCCGATATGCTCCTTGGCGATGCCGGTGCCCTGATCGGCGACGTCGATGCGCACGTAATCGTCCGCCGGCATGATCGCCGCGCCCAGCGCCATCGGCTGCGCGACCGACTGGTTCGCGGTGCGGATGGTGATCGTGCCGCCCTTGGGCATCGCATCGCGCGCATTCACCACCAGATTCATGATCGCGTTGGTAAGTTGCGATTCATCGGCGTTGACCGGCCATAGGTCCGGCGCGTTCTCCAGCTTGATCTCGATGCCTTCGCCGACGAGGCGGCTCAGCAATTGATGCATCTCCGCGATGGCGCCGTTCAGCGCCATCACCTTGGGCTGCATCGTCTGCTCGCGGCTGAACGCGAGCAGCTGCTTGACGAGGTTGGCGGCGCGCAAGGCATCCTGGTGGATGAGATTGATCTCGTTGAACGAGGGATCGCCTGCGGTGTGGCGCATCAGCAGGAATTCGGAATTGCCGATGATGACGGTGAGGATGTTGTTGAAGTCGTGCGCCACGCCACCCGCAAGCTTGCCGACGGCCTGCATCTTCTGCGACTGCGCGAACTTGGTCTCCAGCGCCTTCTGCTCGGAAACATCGACGAGATAGAGGATGACGCGTCCGGAGCCGCCATTGGCGGGCGCGGCATAAAACTCCGCCATCCGCTCAGGGTGGCCGGCAGGACGAAGCTCGACGGCCTTGCCATGCGATGCATCCCTGGCCTTGAGCAGAATGTCGAGGACCGTGGCCTTGTCGGAGGGCTCGACGAGGTCGCCGATATTGCGTCCGGCGCCCGCGTTCAGAAATTCCGAGAACGCGTTGTTCGCTTCGACGATGCGGCCATCGGCGTCGGCGATGGCGACCCCGACGGGCGCGTCGCGGAAAACGGCAGTGGCCAGTTGCGGCGATGCCGCCGGCGCGGCCGCGCGCGGCGCGGCGTCGTGCAGCACAAGGCGCGGCGCGAACCACCATGCCGACGTGCCGTTGGCGAGCGGGCGCACCGCGGCGGTGATCTCGATGCCGCCGCCGATGGAAAAGACTTCCTCACGCGCCTCGCGCTCATTCGCGCTTTTGGTCAACCGGTAGAGCGTGGCGGCACTCGCCTCGTTTCCCAGCGCCAGTTCCGGCGGGGGCGGCGCTTCGCCTTTGGGCGTGCCGGACATGCCGCGATAGATGTCGTTGCAGTCGATGACCGCGCCGTCCGCGCCCGTCACCGCCCAGGCGACATTGGCGCGCGCCGCCGCTTCGGCAATGAGGCGCGCTTCGTCCGCGCTGACCGGTTCGCGCGGCCAGATCGCGTAAAGAAAGATGGAAGCCACCGCGCCAATGCCGGCCAGGAGCGCGACCCCCGCCCAGCGCGCGGCATCCGGCGCGCCGACGGCAAGTCCCGCCGCCGCCAGCGCCAGGATGACAAAACCCATCGCCGCCCAGCGCCAGGCGCCGAAGGGCAAGCCGTAATTTCCGGGGGTCAGGGCGCGGACCGTCACGAATCGATACTACGCGAATGGCCCGGCTTTTTCGCCTCGTTTTGGGGCAGCGGCAAGGCGCTAGTTGGGCCGTATCTTGCCGGTGAGCTTCATGACGTAGCCGATGACCTGCGCCACGGCCTTGTACTGCTCGGCCGGGACCGGCTCATCGATCTCCACCGTCGCATAAAGCGCGCGGGCGAGCGGCGGGTTTTCGACCACCGGGACCTCGTGCTCCTCGGCGACTTCGCGGATCTTCAGGGCCAGCGCATCCACGCCTTTGGCGACGCAGACGGGCGCCGCCATCTTGCCGGATTCATATTTGAGCGCGACGGCGTAGTGGGTCGGGTTCATGATGACGACGGTGGCTTCCGGCACGGCCGCCATCATGCGGCGACGCGAGCGTTCGAGGCGGATCTGCTTGACCTTCGCCTTGACCGCGGGATCGCCTTCGGTCTGGCGGTATTCTTCCTTGATCTCCTGCTTGGACATGCGATTGCGCTGCAGGAAGCGGTAACGCTGCAATCCATAATCCAGCGCCGCGATCACCGCGAGAATCGACAGCGTCGCGATGAGAAGCTTCATCAGAAGATAGACGATGTCGCCCGCAACCTGCTCCGGCCCGTGGCTGAGGACGCCCTCGAGATTGCCGCGTTCGGGCCACAGAACCGTCCAAAGCACCGTGCCGACGACGGCGATTTTCAAGAACCCCTTGCCGAGATTGATGAGGCCTTCCATGCCGAACAGCTTCTTGAGGCCGTTGAGCGGCGAGATCTTCGAGAATTTCGGCGTGATGCGGTCCAGCGAAATGGACGGGCGGTGCTGCAGGACGTGGCCGCCGAAGGTTATGCCGATGAGCACCGCGAAGATCGGCGCGAGCAATCCGCCCACCACAAGCAGCAGATGACGGAAGAGCGACAGGACGCCGGTTGCATCGACCGCGATCTGGTCGGGCTGCTCCAGGAACATCTGGAAGGCGCGGGTGAAGCCGATGGCGGTGGAATGGCCGAAGATGGCGATGGTCAGCGTGCCGCCCAGAAGCGCCACGAACGTCGTCACCTCGTTGGACTTGACGATATCGCCGTGCTTTTCGGCGTCGTCCAGCCTTCGCTGTGTCGGTTCTTCCGTTTGTTGGGACTTGTCCTGTTCTTCAGCCATCAGCCAAGAAACCGTCCCATCTCGGTGGCGTAGTAGTTAAGGAAGACGGTCATCAGCGAGCCCATCAGCAGCATCATCAGGAAGAAGCCTGCGAGGATGTTGATGGGCTGGGTGATGAAGAAGACCTGGATCTGCGGCACGAGCCGCGCCAGCAGGCCGATGGCGGTGTTGACCGCGAAGCCGAACACCAGGAACGGTGCCGCCAGCTCAAGGCCCAGCGCGAAGGTGCCGCTGACGAGATTGATCGCTTCCTGCGCCATGTCGCCGAAGGGCAGCGGCGCGCCGGGTGGGATCATCGTGTAGCTGCCGTGGATCGCGCCGATCGCCAGATGATGCATGTTCGTCGCGAAGATCAGCACCACGCCCAGCATGTTGAAGAAGGTGCCGACGATGGCGCCCTGCTCGCCGAAGGTGGGATCGATGGTCTGGGTGTAGGCAAGGCCGGTCTGCGTGGCGATGAGTTGGCCGGCGACCGACAGCGCCGCCATGATGAGGCGCGCCATGCCGCCCACCAGAACGCCGGCGGTGATCTCCTGCACCAGCACCACGCCGAGCGCAGCGGGCGAGTTGGAGGTCATGTGCGGATAGGTGCC
>DATIVW010000382.1:0-3276 GCA_035465595.1 Rhizomicrobium sp.
CATCAGCACGCCAAGAATGATGACGGCGGCCTTCAGCCCGCGGTAGCTTAGGGTCGATTTCGGGTCTATGGCGTCGTTCGTGGCAACATCACTCACGGCTAAATCCTCCGGCGGAACATCGCGCTCCGCGACCGTCGCGGATTCCGACGCGGGCCAGCGCCTCGATCGCTTCCTGGCCACGGCACACGCCGATCTCAGCCGCGCGCGGATCCAGCAGCTGCTCGCGTCCGGCGCGGTATCGAAAAGCGGCGCGACGATAAAAGACGCCAATAACAGGGTCAAACCGGGCGATGTGTTCACCGTTTTCGTGCCGGACGCCGAGCCCGCGGAGCCGCAGGGCCAGGATATCCCGCTCACCGTGGTTTACGAGGACAAGGACCTTATCGTCATCGACAAGCCGGCGGGGCTCGTCGTGCATCCGGCAGCCGGCAATCCTGACGGCACGCTGGTCAACGCGCTGATCGCCCATTGCGGAAATTCGCTCAAGGGCATCGGCGGCGTGGCGCGGCCGGGCATCGTGCATCGCCTCGACAAGGACACGAGCGGCCTGCTGGTGGCGGCGAAGAACGAGCGCGCGATGGCAAGCCTTGCCAAGCAATTCGCCAACCATACCGTGGAGCGCGCCTATAACGCTGTCGTGTGGGGCATGCCGCGCGTTGGCGAAGGCATGGTGGAAGGCCAGATCGGCCGCAATCCGTTCGACCGCAAGCGCATGGGCGTGCTGCGCAGCGGCGGCAAGGAAGCCCGCACCCGCTACAAGGTGATTGAGCGTTTCGGCGACGGGCCGCGGCCATTCGCCAGCCTGATCGAGTGCCGTCTCGAAACCGGGCGCACGCACCAGATCCGCGTGCATCTCACCCATCTGGGGCATCCGCTGATCGGCGATCCGACCTATGGCAAGGCGCATCGGCCGCCGCGCGCCAAGACACCGGAGCAGGAAGTCGCCTACAAGACTGCCGCGGAGTTCCCACGCCAGGCGCTGCACGCCTGGCTGCTTGGCTTCCAGCATCCAAGCCTGCACAAAACGCTGCGCTTCGAGAGCAAATGGCCCAATGACTTCAAGGGACTTGTGGCCGATCTGCGAGGCTTGAATTCGTGAGATTGCGACCCATATTTTGAACACAATCGGGGGCTGCTATCCGTCTTCTGCCAGCTTCCGAAGGCCCGGTCGCACCGGGCAAAAGGGGTTAATGCAATGAGCAGCCGCGGTCTTCCCGCATTACAGGGCGAAGGTGGTCTTTCGCGCTATCTGACCGAGATCCGGAAGTTTCCGCTTCTGGAGCCGGAAGAGGAGTACATGTTCGCCAAGGCCTGGCGCGAGCATGAAGACCCCGAAGCTGCCCGCCGTCTCGTCACGTCTCACTTGCGCCTCGTCGCCAAGATCGCGATGGGCTATCGCGGCTATGGCTTGCCGCTGTCCGAAGTCGTCGCCGAAGGCAATGTCGGCCTGATGCAGGCCGTGAAGCGCTTTGAACCGGACAAGGGATTTCGCCTCGCGACCTACGCGATGTGGTGGATCCGCGCCGCCATCCAGGAATACATCCTGCGTTCGTGGTCGCTCGTGAAGATGGGCACCACCGCGGCTCAGAAGAAGCTGTTCTTCAACCTGCGCAAGGCCAAGAACAAGATCAGCGCGATCGAAGAAGGCGACCTGACGCCCGAGCACACCAAGGAAATCGCGCGCCAGCTGGCGGTGCCGGAAGAAGAAGTTACCAACATGAACCGGCGCCTGTCGGGCGGGGACACATCGCTCAACGCGCCGATGCGCGCCGATGGCGAGTCCGAGTGGCAGGATTGGCTGGCCGACGACACGATGGACCAGGAAACCCGCCTTGCCGAAGCCGAGGAGATGGGCGAGCGCCACGATCTTCTGGCGGGCGCCATGGGCGAGCTCTCCGAGCGCGAACGCGACATCATCGAGGCTCGCCGCCTGCGCGACGAGCCGGCCACGCTGGAAGAACTCTCGCAGAAATACGGCGTCTCCCGCGAACGCGTGCGCCAGATCGAAGTGCGTGCGTTCGAGAAGCTGCAGCAGCAGATGAAGAAGACGCTCAGCCAGAAGCAGTCCGCCGGCGCGCACGCGAACGTCTAAGTCCAATTTCGCCATGTGATATGAAGCAGTGCGTGAACCGATATGCGCGCGCGCCAGTATTGCGTCTTCGCTTCAGCCGCTACTAATCGCGTCCCTCGATTGGGAGTTGGCGATGAAATTGAAGCTCTGGCAGGTTGATGCTTTTGCCGAGAAGCCGCTGGAAGGCAATCCGGCAGCGATTGTTCCGCTCGAAAGCTGGATCGACGCCTCGCTGATGCAGAAGATCGCCAACGAGAACAATCTCGCCGAGACCGCCTATTTCGTGAAGACCACGCCTGGGAAATACGACCTGCGCTGGTTCACGCCAGAGTCCGAGGTCGATCTGTGCGGCCACGCCACGCTGGCGAGCGCCTATACGATCTTCAGCGAGCTCGATCCTTCGTTATCGCGCGTGGATTTCGAGACCCGCTCCGGCACGTTGACGGTGGAGCGCAAGGACGGGCTACTCGTCATGTCCCTGCCTTCCGATTCCGTTTCACCTTTCGACGCGCCGGCCGGGTTCGCCAAGTCGGTCGGCGAGGCGCTCGGTACGACGGCGCCGTCAGAACTCTTGAGAGGCCGCTACATCATGGCGGTGTGGGAAAGCGCGAAGGACGTGCGCGGCATCGATGGTCCGGGCGATATTGGCGGGGTGCTGCGCAAGCAGGGCATCTGGGGGCTGATCGCCACCGCGCCGGGCGATCAAGGCTTCGATTTTGTTTCCCGCTTCTTCGCGCCCGACAAGGGCGTGCCGGAAGATCCGGTGACCGGCTCGGCGCATTGCGCGCTGGTGCCTTACTGGTCCAAGCGTCTGGGCAAGAAGACTTTGAAGGCGCGGCAAGTGAGCCCGCGCGGCGGCAGTCTTCTCTGCACCGATGACGGTGCCCGCACGATCCTCGCCGGAAGTTGCGCGTTCTACATGCGTGGCGAGATCGAGGTCTGACTACTGCTCGCCGGCGCCGTAATCGCTCCATTTGAGGATGAGCGAGAGCACCCAGCCGTTCTTCCCTGTCCAGCGGACATCGTCGATCAGCCACTTGTCATTCTGCTTCTCGAAATAGAAGACAGCGGTTTCGGGATAGTCTTTGTTGACGATCTGCGCCGTCACGGTCTGCCGGTCCTTGCGGAAATCGTCCGGCTTCGCGGTCACGATAAGCTTGTCGATCGCGACGGTGTCCTGCGCGTTTACCCAGATGCTGGTGTCG
>DATIVW010000383.1:0-7035 GCA_035465595.1 Rhizomicrobium sp.
ACGGGTTTGCGATTGCGCGGACGTTGGCGAAGCGCGGCTTTCCGTTTACCCCTTCGCGGGTTCGATCTTGGCGATGGGGCCATAATCCCCCACATACACCGCCGGGGAAAAACCGGGTAGAGTCGTTCGCCCACACCACCCCTAGGGAATACGAATGCCAAGCGCCAAACGGGTTCTTCTGGTTGACGATGACACGATGCTGCGGGGTTCGCTGGCCGAGCAGCTTGCCGCCACCGGCGAATATGCGCCGGTCGAAGCCGGTTCCGTCGCGGAAGGCCGCGCCAAGGCGAAAGACGGTCTCTACGAGTTCATGATCCTCGATGTGGGTCTGCCGGATGGCGACGGCCGCAAGCTCTGCCGCGCGCTGCGCGACGATGGCATCTCATGCCCCATCATTCTTCTTACCGCCGCCGACACCGACGCGGACACGATCGAAGGCCTGGAATCGGGCGCAAATGACTACGTTACCAAGCCGTTCCGCTTCGCTGTGCTGATGGCGCGCATCCATGCGCATTTGCGCAATCACGAGCAGAGCGAGGAAGCGGTCTATCGCATCGGGCCCTACACGTTCCGTCCCAGCGCGAAGCTTCTGATCGATCCGACGGAGAAGAAGATCCGCCTGACCGAAAAGGAAACCAATATCCTCAAGTTCCTCTATCGCTCCGGCGACACGGTGGCGCGCGAGACGCTGCTGCACGAGGTGTGGGGCTACAATCCGGCGGTGACGACCCACACGCTGGAGACGCACATCTACCGCCTGCGCCAGAAGATCGAGAACAACCCCGGCCAGGCGCAGATCCTCGTCACCGAGAGCGGCGGCTATCGCCTCGTGGCCTGAGCGGCCTGCCGGATTATCTGCGGAATCCTTGGAAAACCGGCGTTCGGGACGCTATTTTGTTCTCCTGCGCGGGCCGCATCGCGGCCTTGCAAAATTACCGTTCTGTGCGCACGAGTGGGAACAGCCTATCTGTCCTTTCAAGCGGGGAAGGCCGGTCAGGGAGACCAGATTATCATGCAAAGCAGGATGAAATCATTTTTCGGCGGAGCGGCGGTCGCCATGCTCCTGCTGTCGGCTGGGGGCGCCGATGCAGCACAGGATCGCACCTGGACGAAACTTCCGCCGCAGAATTTCGACGCGCACAGCGTCACGCTCGATCATGTCATCGCCGATGTCACGGTGAATGTGCGCGATGACGGCAAGGCGACCGTGGAGATCCAGGGTCCGCGCTACCTGGTGGACAGCATGCACACCCAGGGCGGCGGCGGCGGCCTGTCGATCACCGGTCCGGCCAACGACAACCGCAATTTCAACGTCTGGGATGTGAGCAAGTGGTTCGACTATTCGGATGTCGGCAATGACCAGCGCGTGCGCGTATGGGTCACAGTTCCCCGCGGCAGCGATGTCAACGCCAAGCGCATGATCGGCGATCTGTCGATCGGCGACACCAATGGGCGCATCTATGTCGAGACCATCACGGGCGACGTGAAGGTCGGCCGCGTCAGCGACGCCAAGCTCAAGGTGGTGGGCGGCGGCGACATCAGCGTTTCGGCCGTGCAGGGCGCGCTTTCGCTCGACATCGCCGGTTCGGGTGATGTGAAGGTCGGCAATGTCAGCGGCGCGGCGGCGATTACGGTTGCCGGTTCGGGCGACAGCTCGATCTCCGGCGTCGGTGGCGGATTGAACGCGAACATCGCCGGCTCCGGCGATCTGAAGGTCGGCAACGTCAACGGCCCGGTCACGATCTCGATGGCCGGCTCCGGCGATGTCTCCATCGCGGGCGGCAAGGCCGATCCCCTAAAGGTTTCAATGGTCGGCGGCGGCGATCTGTCGTTCGGCGGAACGGCCGTCAATCCGACGCTGAGCTCCATTGGTTCCGGCGATGTCTGGATCAACGCCTATACCGGCCACCTCAGCTCGAGCGGCATGGGCGACATCCACATTGGCCGCGATGATGGCGATCATCACTATCCCGCGCCGCCGGCACCCCCGGCGCCTCCGTCCCGCCTCAGCGCTCCGCCGGCGCCCCCGGCTCCGCCCGCGCCACCGAAGCCGCCGAAGACCCATCACCAGGACAGTGATGACTAGGCCTCACTCGTGCCGTAGCGCCTCGATGGGATCGAGGCGCGCGGCGCGGCGTGCCGGGAAGTAGCCGAACGCAACGCCGACGCCCGCCGAGAACAGCACCGCGATCAGGATGATCGCGGGCTGGAAGACGAAGGGCAGCTTCAGGAAATGGGCGGCCGTCGCCGATCCCGACAGGCCGATCACGATCCCGATGACGCCGCCGAGCGCGCTCATCACCACCGCCTCGATCAGGAACTGCAACAGCACGTCGCGCTCGCGCGCGCCGATGGCAAGCCGGATGCCGATCTCGCGCGTGCGCTCCGTCACCGACACCAGCATCACGTTCATGATGCCGATGCCGCCGACAAGAAGGCTGACGGCCGCAACGGCGGAGAGGAAGGCGGTGAGGATCGCGGTGGTCGATTCAACGGTACGCGCGATCTCCTGCATGTCGTTGACATCGAAATTGTCGGCCTCGCCGGCCACGAGATGGCGGCGTTCGCGCATGAGCAATTCGAGCTGGCCCTTGATATGCGCGACGTCGTTGGCGTTCTGCGCCGAAACCAGGATGACATTGACGTTGTTGTTTCCGGCCAGGCGCCGCTGCACCGCGGCAATCGGCATCGCGACGATATCATCCTGATCCTGCCCAAAGGTGGATTGCCCCTTGGACTCCAGGATGCCGATGATCTCGCAGGAGATCTTGTTCACCCGCATCTTCTCGCCGATGGGATTGGCCGCGCCGAACAACTCCTTGCGCACCGTCTCGCCGATGACGCAGGCGGCCTTGCCGCTGCGCAACTCACCCAGGGTGAACTGACGTCCGGAAGCAAGATGCCAGTCGCGCGCCACGAACACGGCGTTGGTGGACCCCGTCACCTGCGTCGAGTGGTTCTTGCTGCCGTTCACGACGATGGCCGATTGCTCGGCTTCCGGCGCCACCGCAGCGAGGCCGGGAATCTCGCGCGCAATGGCGTCGGCGTCCGCAACCGTGAAGGGCGTGGAGCCCATCGGCGGGCCGCGGCGGGAACCGGGAATGATCACCAGAAGATTGCGGCCCATATTGGCGATCTCGGTGGTCACGCCCTTGGTCGCAGCGGTACCGAGCGAAACCATGGCAATCACCGCGCCGACGCCGATGATGATGCCGAGCGTGGTGAGCGCGGCGCGCATCAGGTTGTTGCGGATCTCGCGCAGCGCGAGGAGGAAAGCGTTGGCGATCATGCGGTTCCCTTCGCGGTATCGGACACGATCCTGCCGTCATGGAAGCGCACCTGGCGCTTTGCGTAGGCGGCGACATCCTCTTCATGCGTCACCAGCACGATGGTGATGCCCTTCTCGTCGTTGAGCTGGCGCAGCAGCGCCATGATCTCGTGGCTCTTCTGGCTGTCCAGGTTGCCGGTCGGCTCGTCCGCGAAGACGACGGAGGGGTGGGTGACGAGGGCGCGCGCGATGGCCACGCGCTGCTGCTGGCCGCCGGACAATTCCGCCGAGGTGTGGTCGGCGCGGTTGGAAAGCCCGACCTGCTCCAGGACTTTCAGCGCCTGCGCATGCCGCTCGGCCTTGGGCACGCCGCGATAGACCAGCGGCAATTCGAGATTTTCGACGGCCGTCGTGCGCTTGAGGAGATTGAAGCCCTGGAACACGAAGCCGATGTAATAGCGGCGCAAAAGCGCCAGCTGGTCGCGTGACAGCGACCCCACATCGGTGCCACGGAAGAAATAATGTCCGCCGGTCGGCGTATCGAGGCAGCCCAGGATATTCATGGCGGTCGATTTGCCGGAACCGGACGGTCCCATGATCGCAACAAATTCGCCGTCCCTGATGGAGAGATCGATGCCCGCAAGCGCGGTCACCTGCGCTTCGCCGCTGCCATAGATCTTGGTCACGCCGCGAAGTTCGATGAGCGGGGGGCTCATTTTTTGTCGGGCTGCTTGATGTCGGTGACGACCATGTCGCCGGTCTTCAGGTCACCGGAAAGAATCTGGGTGAAGCGGCCGTCGGTTGGGCCGAGTTTGAGATCGTGCGGCTTCAGGGTGCGTCCTTCCTCGGTCCACACGCGGCCTTCGCTCGCTTCGCTGGGGGGAGGCGGCGCCTTGCTGGAAATCTCCTCCGGCGCGATGAAGCGCAGCGCCGCGTTCGGCACCATCAGCGTGTCGGCGATCTTGGCGGCGGTGATTGTGGCCGTGGCCGTCATGCCGGGCTTGAGCAGCAGGCTCCTGTTCTGCACCAGGAGCACGCCGCGATAGGTGACGACGTTGTTGGTCGTCTGCGGCGCGTTGTGAACCGAGATCAGCGTCGCGGGAAAATTCCGGTTCGGATAGGCATCCACCGTGAAGCTGGCATGCTGGCCCGGCCGCACGGCGCCGACGTCGGCTTCGTCGATATCGACGTCCAGCTCCATCTGCGAAAGATCGCTGGCCAGCGTGAACAGCACCGGCGTCGTCATCGCGGCGACTAGCGTCTGGCCGACGGCGACTTTCTTGTCGAGCACCACGCCGTTGATCGGCGAGAAGATCGTCGCCTTGCTGAGCTGGGTTTCATACAGCTTGACCTGCGCTTCGGCGAGCGCGACGCCGGCCTTGGCGCGGCCGTAATCGCCGATCGCGACATCGTATTCCTGCGGCGACACGGCGTTGCTTTTGCGCAGCTTGGCATAGCGCGCGATCGTTTGCTGGTCCTGCAGCAGCGTGGCGCGCGACTGCGCCAGCGTGGCGCGCGCCTGGTCGAGTTGCGCCTGGATCTGGTCGGTGTTGATCTTGGCGAGCGTCTGGCCCTTCTTCACATGGTCGTTGTAGTCGGCATAGAGCGCATCGATGCGGCCAGAGACTTCGGAGCCGACATCCACCTGATCACGCGGCGCCAGCGTGCCGGTCGCGCTGACCGTGATCGACAGCGGACCGCGCGCCACGGCGGCGGTGACGTATTGCTCCGGTCTGGAGCCGCCGAAGATGAAGAACAGGAGGATGATGACGGCGAGCGCGCCGCCCGCGGCGAAGCCGATCTGCTTGCGCGAAGTGCGGGCGAGGCGGCTGTTCAGGCCCAGCCGGCTGATCATGTCGGCATCGGGGGCGGGCGGCGGCGTTTGCTCGTTCAAGTAATCGGCTTTCGAAAACCCCGGCCCTTATCTCTGTATACCCAGGGACAAGGTCAAGGCCCGGCGCAGCGGCCTTTCCGGATTAAAACGTAGTTCATGGTGTCGCGCCGCGTTTTGCTGGTCAGCAGGGCGGCATTCACATCGCCGCGCGTCGCCGCGTCGTTGATCGTGGCGCCGTAGTTGGCCGCCAGATAGCCGGTGAGATCCTTGGACGGCGCGCGGTCGCCTTCCCAGACGAGAAGGCATGGTCCTGCAACCGGCGGTCCGAACACCTGCACGGGATAGCCGGGTGTCACCACCCGGGATTGCGGAAACACGCCGCGCAGGTTGCCGCCCAGATCGTAGGTCTCCGCCAGGATCGTTCCATGATCGAACCCGGAGCGCTGGAACGCGCGCGCATAGCTTTGCATCGGCCAGTATTCGCGGCATTCCTTGCAGCTCTTCGCATGCGTTTCGTAAATGTAGACCCTGGCTCCGACGACGAGCAGCGCGAAGACCAGCGCGATGGCCGCGAAGATCCTGTTGGCACGGTCGTTCGCGACCGCGATGCGGGCGCGCAGGAAAAGATAGATCGGCAGCGGCATCGCCACCTGGTGCATCCAGCGCGCCTTGAACGCTTCGGTGCCGACAAAGAAGACGGCGACCAGCATCATCAAAACGCCGGCGATCATCGTGATCTCATAGAGGCGCAGCCAGTCGCGATCGTCGGGATCGGTGACCGCGATTTTCTTGCAGGCGGGCCTGTAGAGCAGCGGAAATATCACGACGAAGGGCAGGCCGAAGCTGATCAAGGCCCAAACCAGATCGCCTGTGCCGATCAGCCAGTTGACCGGCGAGAACTCAGGACCCTGTCCCTTGGTGATCGTCTTGGCGAGCGCGAAGAGCGAATACTCGTGCGTGTAAGACCACCACGCATAGGGCGCGACGATGGCGAGCGCCAGGATAACGGCGAGGATCAGGGGCCCGATCTTGATGCTGGCGCGAAAGCGCGGCGTCAGCGTGACGCCGACGGCGAACGCCACCGGCAGGACGAGGAACACATATTTGGAGAGAATGCCGAGACCTGTGATGGCCGCCAGCAGGAGATAGTCGCGCGGGGTTCCCTTCGTGAGGATGCGCTCGCCGATCCACAGGAATGCCGCCAGCATCGTGGTCAGCAGAACGGTGTGCATGAGATCGACATGCGGCAGGAAGCCGATGACGAACGTCGTCAGCAAGCCGAAGGTGGCGAGCGTCGCCATGCGCACGTCGCGGATGACGATGCGCGCCGCCGCGAAATAGGCGACGAGGCCGCCGGCCATGATGAGATATTTCAGGAGGAAGAATGCGGCGCGGCTGTTGTTCGTCGCGGCGAGCGTTGCCCATGAAAGCCATGTGATCAGCGGCGGATGGCGGAAGCGATAGCCCCATTCCAGGCTCTGCCCGAACAGCATCTGTTCGGATTCATCCAGCGTGAAATTGGGCGACAGCAGGTAGCGTACCAGGAAATGGATGGCGCAATAGAGGGCCAGGAACGCGATGACGCTCGACGGCTCGGCCAGGTCGGCCCAGATGTCGCGGCGCTTGCGTTCGGCTTTTGCGATCATGCGCGCGGCAATTCCTCGGCTTCAGCGGGCGTGCCCCGGCGCATCAGCCAAAACACGCCGAGAAGATCGAAGATGCCCGCCACGAGCCGGTCGAAGAATCCGTATTTGGAGACTCCGGCGACACGGGCGCGATCCTCGATGTCGATCTGCAGGATGGTGTAGCCGTTGCGCCGGGTCAGCGCCGGAAGGAACCGGTGCATGCCGTCGAAGAAGGGAAAGCGTTGTGCAACCGAGGTGCGGATCAGCTTGAAGCCGCAGCCGGTGTCTTTCGTATCGTCGCGCAGCAT
>DATIVW010000384.1:0-9218 GCA_035465595.1 Rhizomicrobium sp.
ATCTTCGCAAATCCCGGCGGCGCGGCGAGCCGCGCGACAAGGGCCGCAAAACCCACGACCAGATTGGCCGCCGGCCCGGCGGCATCGATCCAGCCCGAGCGCAGGCTGCACCGGAATATCGATGAAGAAAGAAGATCGATCCGCCCGCCCAGCAGCAGGCACAGCCCGCCATGGCCCAGCGCTTCATGCGCGAAGGTGACAGCGCACATGGCGATCAGCGCCAGCGCCGCAACGGTCAGCGTATCGTTGCTGTTATGCAAAGCACTACCCCCGCCGGAATCTATAGCGGGGGACGGGCGTTCGGGCTACCGCCGCTTCGCGGCTTTTCTTGTACGCTTGGCGGCCGCCTTCGCCGTGCGCGCGACCGTGCGGGCCCCGGCTTTGGCGGTACGGGCGGTCCTGCGGGCCTGCTTGGTGGTTTTGCGCGCCGCCGCCTTCGTCTTGCGCGCCGCTTTCCCGGCGGCGGTCTTCGTCTTGCGCACGCCCGCCGTCGCGGACTTCGTGGCGGCGCCGACATTCACCCGCCGCGACGCCAGCACACCCAGCGGCGCTCCGATGATCGCGCCCACCGGGCCGGCCACCGCCGCCCCCATCACCGCACCGGCTGCGGCGCCGATCGGCGCCTGTGCCGGAGGACGCTTGCTTGATGCTCTTGCCATCTTCATCTCCTTGAGGCCGCCGCGCGCGAAGTGCCTGCGGGTTCCGTTCAGAGGGCAATGCGGAGATGTTCACATAGTTCCTCCCTCTCCCCTTTGAGGGGGAGAGGGTGATTCAGATGAAGTTGGCCGCGAGATTGATCATCGTGGCGAGGATCGCGGTGTTGAAGGCGAAGGCGACGATGGTATGCACCGTGCCGATGCGGCGCATCTGCTTTGTCGTGAACACGATGTCCGCCGTCTGCGAGGCGGTGCCCAGCACCACCGCGAAATGCACGAAGTCCCAATAGTCCGGCTCGCCCGCCACGCCGAATTCCAGCCCGCCCTTGGGCGCGCCGTTCTCCTCCGCCAGGTAGTATTCGTGCGCATAGTGCGCCGCGAACACGATCTGCACGAACAGCCATGACAGGACGACCGTGAGCGCCGCGAGGGCGAGGCGAAAGCCGCCGTCCGGATGATCCTTCGCCACCGACAATTCCGCGATCAGCGCGCCCACGCTCGCCACCGAGGCAAGGATCGCGATGAGAAGAATGAACTCGCCGCCTTCGTCGTGTGCGATGTCGCGGCGCTTCATCTGCTCGGTGTCCTGCCCGCGCATGAAGAGGAAGAACATCAGGAAGAGGAACAGGATCACGCCGCCGTCCCATCCGATGAGCAGGCGGGTGATGTCGCGCATGATCCAGACGCCGCTGGCGAAATAGAGCGCGATGCCCAGGCCGATCGCCGACAACAGGTAGGGCCGCGCCGCCAGCATGTGCAGCACGCCGCCCGGTCTTTTCGATTCCGCCATGTCCCTCGGCCCCGAATCTGCCCGCCTTCATGCAATCGCGGGCGAGCCGGCCGTGCCAGCGGCCGGGCCCTCGCCTCTACGATTTTTAATGGGGACCCTTGTGTTTGTTCCCTTTATGTTCTATCTCTATACTCCTAGAAAGGAGAATATCATCTAAATGGCTGAATCGACTGATATTTCAAAAAAGATCGCGCCGGATGGATTCCGCGATATCGCCGCCATCCTCGCCGACCAGATTGCGGCCAGCCACAAGGCGGCTTCGCGATGCTTCTCCGTGGCCGCAGATGAAGAAGATTTCGGCCCCGAGCAGCGGGACGACGCCCTGCGTGTCGCATCGAGGCTGATGCATGCCTGCGCAGCCTCTGCCAACGCGATCCGGAGAATCCAGGGCGGTGAATTCCGCCACACCATCTGCGTCGAACATGTGGATTATACGGCGGAGAGAGCGGCCAGAAAACGGAAAGAACAGCAAGCGCTCGAAGAAAATCCCTCGCCGGGCGAGCTTATGGCTCGCGTGCTGGACGCTGAAATCGAAAATGACCTGAGAAGCATCCACCAGCGGCTCTGCGAAATTAGCGCCGCGAAGGAAAGAAGATGACAAAGGGCGACCACACCCCCTCCCCCGTTACTTGCAATTCAACCACCAGCCGTGGAGGCGCGCCGAAGGGAAACCGCAACGCGTTGAAGCATGGCCGTTTCACCAGGGAGATGATCGCCCTGCGCGCCGAAGCGCGAATGAGTTTGCGAAAAATCAAAGCCACCTTGGCGATGCTTCATGCACGAACCGCCATCGCCTCCACCTCGTGGGGAGGTGATGAAGGCTCTGGGCCGCCTGTGCGATCCTTGCGAGTTGTCCGGGAAGACTCCGGGCCGCCTCTTGGGCCGTAGTGCATTGCGTCTTCGACTCCAGCATAATCCTCTTCCATCGAGGGGATGCCATGCAATCGCTGCGTGAGAGTCTGACGCGAACAGCCATAGGGATCGCTGCAGCCGCATTCTGTCTCGGCACGGCGACGATGTCGGACGCTGCGGACCTGCATCCGTGTCCGCAGTTGAAGACCGCGCGCTGCGGCGTTTTCAATGTCTTCGAGAACCGGGAGGCAGGGCGCGGCCGCAAGCTTTCGATTGCGGTCGCCATTCTTCCCGCCATCGGCCCGACGCGTGCTGAACCGATCTTCTGGTTCAGCGGCGGTCCCGGCGCAAGCGCGATCGAAGAGGCGCAGTTTATCCTCGGAGACCGGACACGTGACATCCGTTCCGCGCACGACATCGTGTTCGTCGATCAGCGTGGCACCGGATCGTCCAACCCGTTGCAATGCCCGCCGCCGCGCACACCGCAAGGCAATTTCGGGTACGTGGAATATGAACCGCACGGATTGAAGGCCTGTCGCGCCGAACTGGAGCGCAAGGCCGACCTCACCCAATACACGACGTCGATTGCGGACGACGACATTGACGATGTGCGCGCATGGTTGGGTTACGACAAGATCGTGCTCTGGGGCGGATCGTACGGAACAAAAGCGGCGATGGTGTATATGCGACGGCATCCCACCCACGTCGCCGCCGCGATCCTGGACGCTGTCGATTCCTTCGGCTCGAAAGACCCGTTGTACTATGCCTACGGCTCGCAGAAGGGACTGGAACGGGTGTTCGCGGATTGCGCCGCCCAGCGCAAATGCGCGAAGGCGTTTCCTGCGCTGCCGCAAACCTTCGCGAAGCTGCTCGACAGTTTCCGGCAGGGCCCCCGCATTGCGCATATCCGGACGAGCGCAAAAGCACCGTCCTTATCCGTGCGCTATTCGCTTGGCGATTTCGGCTACACTGTCCGCGGCATCCTCTACGATGCAGATCAGACGGCGCTGCTTCCCTCAGAGATCTCGGCGGCAGCGGCTTCCGGCAACGTCGATGTGTTCGCGCAAGTCTATTACGATCGGGCAGCAGACTTGGGCCAGGCCCTCGCCGGCGGCCTCTATCTTTCCATCACCTGTGCAGAAGGTGTCGAAGCCTATGAGCCGGGGGAGGTGGTGCGATGGACGGCAGGGACATTCCTTGGAAACTATTTGGTGCAGGACTATCAGCGGGCTTGTGCATTGTGGCCGCGCGCGAAGGTGCCCGCGTCGTATTACCAGCCGCTTGAGTCCGACATTCCTACGCTTCTGTTTTCGGGCGGGCGCGATCCGACGACCCCGGTGGAGTTTGCGAAAGGCGTTGCCCGGCATCTCTCGCAATCGCGGCATATCGTGTTTCCGGAAGGTGGCCATGGCAACACGGGCAGCGACTGCGGGCTCAGAATCGTCAACGCGTTCCTGAAAGCGAAATCCGTGAAGGGACTCGACGTTTCCTGTGCCCGCGCGCCGTCGTCGCAAGTGCCGTTTGCGGTGCCGAAGACTTGATAGCGCCGGCAGGTCTTAAGCCGCCTGCGCGATCTTCGCGAGTTGCCCGAGCAGGTTCTGTGCCCCTTTCAGCCGCATCTCCGGCGTGGGCCAGTCGCGGACGATGACCACCTTCTGGTCGGGCCTCACCTTCATGGTCGACTGGTGCTCGTTGATGAGGCGCACAAGGCCCATCGGGTTGGGGAACTGGCTGTTGCGGAACGTGAGCGTGGCGCCCTTGGGGCCCGCCTCGATCTTCTCGACCAGCGCCACCCGGCACAGCCGCTTGATGGCGACGATCTCGAGCAGGTGCTTCACCTCGTCGGGCAGCTTGCCGAATCGGTCGATCAGCTCGGCGGCGAAGCGCTCGATTTCGGTGGAATCTTCCAGCGTGGCGAGCCGGCGATAAAGCGCCATGCGGACATTGAGATCGGAGACGTAGCTTTCGGGAATGAGCACCGCCGCGCCGATATTGATGGTGGGCGACCACTGATCCTGGATGTCGCCGCCATCGCCCCCCGCGCGCAGTTGCGACACGGCTTCCTCGAGCATCTCCTGGTAAAGCTCGATGCCGACTTCGCGGACATGGCCGGATTGCTCTTCGCCCAGAAGATTGCCCGCGCCGCGGATGTCCATGTCGTGGCTGGCGACGGAGAAACCGGCGCCGAGCTGGTCGAGCGATTGCAGAACCTGCAGGCGGCGATCCGCCGTCTCGGTCAGCTTCCGGTCCGCCGGCGTGGTGAGGTAGGCGTAGGCGCGCTGCTTGGAACGGCCGATGCGGCCTCTGAGCTGATAAAGCTGCGACAGGCCGAACATGTCGGCGCGATGCACCACCATCGTGTTCGCGGTCGGAATGTCGAGACCGGATTCCACGATGTTGGTGGAGATGAGAACGTCGATCTTGCCTTCGTAGAACGACGTCATCACGTCTTCCAAAGCATCGGGTGTCATCTGGCCGTGGCCGATGGCGCTCTTGATCTCCGGCACGGTGGCGGTGAGGAATTCCTGCGCTTCCCTGAGATCGGCGATGCGCGGGCAGACATAGAAGCTCTGCCCGCCGCGGTAATGCTCGCGCAGCAGCGCCTCGCGGATCACAAGGGGATCAAATGGGGTGACGAAGGTTCTGACCGCCAGCCGGTCGATCGGCGGCGTGGTGATCAGCGACAGGTCGCGCACGCCGGAAAGCGCAAGCTGCAAGGTGCGCGGGATCGGCGTGGCGGTCAGCGTCAGGACATGCATGTCGGCCTTCAGCGCCTTCAACCGCTCCTTGTGGCTGACACCGAAGTGCTGCTCCTCATCCACGATCAGCAGGCCGAGATTGTTGAACTCAATTCCCTTCGCCAACAGTGCATGGGTCCCGATGACGACATTCACGTCGCCGCTGGCAAGGCCCGCCTTGGTCTCGCGCGCCTCTTTCGCGTCCACGAACCGCGAAAGCTGGCGGACCGCCAACGGAAAGCCCTGGAAGCGCGCCGCGAAATTCCGGTAATGCTGGCGCGCCAGCAAGGTGGTGGGAACGACGACCGCCACCTGCATCCCGCTCATCGCCGCGACGAAGGCGGTGCGCAACGCGACTTCCGTCTTGCCGAAGCCGACATCGCCGCAGACGAGGCGATCCATCGGCCGGCCCTTCGCCAGATCCTCGATGGCGTCGGCGATGGCTTTCTCCTGGTCCTCCGTCTCCTGATAGGGAAAGCGTGCGCAGAACTCGTCATAGAGTCCGGATGGCGGCTCGGTGGAGGGAAGCTGCTTCAGTTCGCGCGCCGCGGCGATGCGGATGAGCTCGCCCGCGATCTCGCGCACGCGCTGCTTCATCTTCGCCTTGCGCGATTGCCAGCCCGCGCCGCCGAGACGATCCAGTTGCGCGCCTTCGTCGGAGCCGTAGCGCGTCAGAAGCTCGATGTTCTCGACCGGCAGGAACAGCTTGCCGCCGTCATATTGCAGCTCCAGGCAATCATGCGGCGCGCCGATGACGTCGATGGTCTGAAGCCCGCTGAAACGGCCCACGCCATGCTCGATATGGGTGACGAGATCGCCCGGCGCGAGAGACGATGCTTCCTGCAGGAAATTCTGCGCCCGCTTCTGCCGCTTGCCCGCATGGGCCATGCGCTCGCCGAGGATGTCCTGCTCGGAGACGATGACGAAGTCGGTGCCCTCGATGCCGCGCTCGAGACCAAGCACCGCGACGCCGATGGCTTCGTCATGCAGCTTCGCCGCTTCGGGCCAGTTGTCGATCTGCCGGATCGCACCGATGCCGTGATCGGACAGCAATCCGCCGATGCGCTCTGCCGAGCCGTTCGACCATGTGGCGACCAGCACGCGCTTCTTCGCCTTGAGCAGATCGCCAATGTGATCCGCGGCGATCTGGAAGATGTTGACCTTGCCCTGCGCCCGTTCCGGCGCGAAGTCCCGCCCTTGCCGGCCGCCGGCATCCACCGCGCGCATCGATTCCGGCGCCTGGAAGGGCGAGAGATCGCGCACATCGCGGCTCGACAGCGCAGCCTTCCATTCGGCGTCGGTGAGATAGAGCTTTTCCGGCGAAAGCGGCTTGTAAGGCGGCGCATTGACCTTCGCCTCGCCCTCGCGCTTCTCGCGCAGGAACTGGCGGCGGGTCTCATAGTAATCCTTGATCAATTCAAGGCGCGCGTTCTTCGCCTCTTCCGTCTGATGCGAGAGCATGACCAGCGCATCCGGCGCATAGTCGAACAGCGTGTCGAGATGATCGTGGAACAGCGGCAGCCAGTGCTCCATGCCCTGGTTCTTGCGGCCGGCGCTCACGCTCTCATAGAGCGGATCGTCGCTGGCGGGCCCGAACGTGGCAACATAGCCGGAACGGAAGCGGCTGATGCTCTCCGCGTCCAGCGGCGCCTCACTGGCGGGCAGAAGTTCGATCTCGTCGATCTGGCCGGAAGACAACTGTGTCTCCGCATCGAAGGTGCGGATCGCATCCAGCGTGTTGCCGAAGAAGTCGAGCCGCAGCGGTGTCTCCGTCCCCGGTGGCCAAAGATCGACGATGCCGCCGCGCAGCGCGAAGTCACCCGGCTCGCGCACCGTGCTCGCCTTTGCGTAACCATTCTTGACGAGGAACGCGGTGAGGACGTCGTGCTCAACGTCCTTGCCGACGCGGGCAAAGAAGCTGGCCGTCGCGATCTCGGCTTTCGGCGGCACGCGCTGGAGCGCGGCGTTGATGGTGGTGACGACAACGGCCGGCGCAGAATCCTTCTCGCGCCGCGCCAGCGCTGCCAGCGTCGCGAGGCGCTGGCTCTCGATGTCCGGCTTGGGCGACGTGCGGTCGTATGGCAGGCAGTCCCATGCTGGAAATGGCAGGATCGAAACATTCGGTGCGAAGAACCGCATCGCATCGACAGCCGCGGCGGCATGGTTGTCATCGGCGGCCACGAACAGCACGAGGCCTTTGCGCCGCGCCGCCGCCTCGACGGCCAGATAGGCGTCGTAGCCGGCCGGCGCGCCGGATACGGAAAGCCGCCCGCGCTCGCGGCCGATATAGGTCAGACGTTCCATGTGGGATTCTTGCGGCCGCAAACGGCTTTCAGCCCTGCGAAGGTCTCATTGTCGAATTCCGGCGGCACCGGCGCCTGGTCCTGCAGCCAGAGAAAGACGTCCTTGTCCGGCGCGGCCAGCAGCGCTTCGAACTCGTCCAGCGCCTTTTCGCTCATGGTGGGAAGCGCCTCGGCGGCAAAGGCACCGAAGATCAGATCCACTTCCTTGAAGCCCCGGCGCTGGGCCCGGAACAATAGGCGTTTGCGGCGGGCCTCTTTCGAGCCACCGTTTTGGGCAGTTGTCATGGGGGCGGATATAGCGTGGCGGCCCCGCCCCTTCCAGTGGGACATTTTGGGCTAAACTTGGCGGAACATGCGGCCTTCGATTCTTTTTCCCCTGTTTGCCGAAACGCGGACGCTGTCGGGCGTGGGCCCCAAGATCGCCAAGCTGATCGAGCGCGCGGCGGGAACGCGCCTGCTCGACCTGGTATTCCACCTGCCCAGCGGCGTGATCGACCGTTCCTATCGCCCCAAGCTGATCGCCGCCGAGGAAGGCCGCATTCTGACTGCCGAGGTGAATGTTCTGGATCACATTGCACCGCGCGACCGCCGCCATCCCTACAAGGTGCGCTGCTCCGACGACACGGCGATGATCGAGCTGGTGTTCTTCCATGCCTATGCCGACCATCTGAAGAAGCAGCTTCCCATCGGCCAGAAGCGAGTCATCAGCGGCCGGGCCGAGCGTTTCAACGGTAATCTCCAGATGCCGCATCCGGATTTCATCGTGACGCCGGAGGAAGCCGCGGGCCTGCCGCAACAGGAAGCCGTCTATCGCCTGACGGAAGGCTTGCCGTCGAAAGCCATGTTGAAAGCGGTGCGCGCGGCGATCGAGAAAGTGCCAGACATGCCGGAGTGGCTCGATCCGGCGTTCAGGAAGGCCCGCGGCTGGAGCAGCTTCCGCGATGCGATCGAAGCAGCGCATTATCCCACGAGCGAAGATGAGGTGGGTCTGGTTTCACCTGCGCGCTTGCGTCTCGCCTACGACGAACTTCTGGCCAATCAGCTTGCGCTGGTTCTCATCCGCAATGCGATGCGCGGCATGAGAGGCCGCAGCATCAAGGGAGACGGCAGCCTTCGCGCAAAGGCTATCGCGGCCCTGCCGTTCAAGTTGACAGACACACAAAAGCAGGCGCTGTCAGAAATCGACACCGACATGGAAGCGCCAACCCGGATGCTGCGCCTGCTCCAAGGCGATGTCGGTGCCGGCAAGACCATCGTCGCCTTTCTGGCATTGCTCAGCGTGGTGGAGGCCGGAATGCAGGGCGCGCTGATGGCGCCGACCGAAATACTTGCCCGCCAGCACATGACATCGCTGGAGATGCTGGCGAAAGCCGCCGGTGTCCGAATGGTTCTTCTCACGGGGCGCGAACGCGCAGGCCGCGAAAGCGTCCTCAAGGATTTGGCCGATGGAAAGATCGACATCCTCGTCGGTACGCACGCAATCTTTCAGGAGGATGTCGCCTTCCGCGATCTTGGCCTTGCCGTGGTGGACGAGCAGCACCGCTTCGGCGTGCACCAGCGCATGACCTTGCAGGGCAAGGGCCACAAACCCGTCGATGTGCTGGTGATGACGGCGACGCCCATCCCGCGCACGCTCGCGCTCACGGCCTATGGGGACATGGATGTCTCGCGGCTCACCGGACGTCCGCCAGGGCGTAAGCCGGTCGAAACCCGGCTTGTCTCGGCAGACCGCGTGGACGAAGTGGTCGAACATCTGCGGCGGGCCATCGCAATGGGCGCGCGCGCCTATTGGGTCTGCCCACTGGTCGAAGAGTCCGAGCTTGTCGATCTCACGGCGGCCGAAGATCGTGCCAAGGCTTTGCGCGACACGCTCGGCTCC
>DATIVW010000385.1:0-4393 GCA_035465595.1 Rhizomicrobium sp.
CGCGCGCACCCAACGCAGGCAGATATGGGTGCCCGCCAGCACCGACAGCGACCACGGAAAGCACCAGCCGTTGCAGTGGAACATCGGCAGCGTCCACAGATAGACCGGATGGCGCGGCATGTTGGCGGAAATGACGTTGCCATAGCCCATCAGCGCAGCGCCACGGTGATGGAACACGACGCCTTTCGGGTTTCCGGTGGTGCCGGAGGTGTAGTTGAGCGAGATCGCATCCCATTCATCGCCCGGCAAAATGGGGGCGAAATCCACATCTCCGCTCGTCACGAAGGATTCGTAATCGATCTCGCCGAGCTTCTCGCCGCTCTGCGGGAATTCCAGATCGTCATAGTCGATGACGATGGGCTTCACCCTGGCGAGCTTGAGCGTCTCCTTGATCGTCGGCGCGAATTCGCGGTCGGTGATCAGCACCTTGGCTTCGCCGTGATCGAGGATGAAGGCGAGCGCGGCGGCATCGAGGCGCGTGTTCAGCGTGTTGAGAACGCCGCCCGTCATCGGAACGCCATAATGCGCTTCCAGCATCGGCGGCGTGTTGGCAAGCATGACCGCGACGGTATCGCCCTTGCCGATACCGCGCCGGGACAACGCGGACGCAAGTTTTTTGGAACGCTCGAAGAATTGCGCATAGGTGAAACGCTGCTTGCCGTGAACGATCGCGATGCGGTCCGGGAAGGTCTTCGCCGCGCGCTCCAGGAAGGTGAGCGGCGTCAGCGACTGGTAGTTGGCGGAATTGCGGTCGAGGTCGGTATTGTAGGGGCTGCGGCCGAGAACCGGTTTCAGCCGCTGGGCCAGGCGCAGGGCGGCGGCCGCGCCGCGACGCACGAAGGACTTGGGCTTGCGAAGACCTCGCGGTTGCACCGGCTTGGGGACGCTTCGGGCGGCCGCTTTCGCAGTCCTGGGGGGCTTTTTGGCCGCCGCGACCTTTTTGCGGGCGGGTTTCTTCGTTTTCGCCGGTTTGGACGTCTTGCCGCGGGACGCAGCCGTCCGCTTGCCGCCTTTGCGTGATGCCATGTGTTTTATGCCCGAATATCAGCCGGCGCGGAGGCTAGAGAAATGGTGAAGGCCCATCAAGGATTCAACAATAGACTGCGGCATATCATGTTGCTAGGACAGCCCCCGGAAGCGCGCAGGTATCAATAATGGCGAATGGCGTTGAAGCGAGCGCGCGGTGGAACCCGCTACGCGGAATCTACGCGTGGGTGTTGCGCCAGTCCGAGGGGCGTTTCGCCTGGTGGTTGATGGCCGCCATTGCCTTTGCGGAAAGCTCTTTCCTGCCGCTGCCGCCGGACCTGATGCTGGTGCCGATGACGCTGGCCAACCGCAAGCGCGCCTTCGTGCTGGCGGCGTGGTGCACATTCTGGTCGGTGTCGGGTGGATTGCTGGGCTACGCCATCGGCTCGCTGCTCTACGATTCCGTCGGCAAGTGGCTCATCAATGCCTATGGCATGGGCGGCGATCTGCAGGCCTTTCGCGATGCCTACAAGCACTGGGGTCCGTGGATCGTGCTCGTCCAGGGCCTGACGCCGATTCCATACAAGCTGCTCACCATCGCGGCGGGCTTTTCGGCGATGAATCTTCCCTTCTTCATGCTGCTGTCCGCCTTCACGCGGGGATTGCGCTTCTTCGGCGAGGCGACGCTGCTTTATTTCTTCGGCGTGAAGGTGAAGGAGATTCTCGACAAGTATCTCGAGATCGCGCTGATCGTCTTCCTGGTGCTGGTGGTCGGTGGCGTCTTCCTCGCGCGCTATGTTTTCGGCGCAACGCTGTCGTAAATAAGCCGGGTTTTGCCTATGCTGTGCGCGTTCTCTCGTTTTGAGAGTCGCTATCCTCCGCGCATGTTATGGCCACGACCTTCCGTTCCGTAGTCGCGCTTCTCTTTTCCACCATCATCTTCCTGATGGGCAGCGGCTTGCTGACGACCTTGATCCCGGTGCGGGCGCATCTGGCAGGGTTCTCGGATTTTGGGCTGGGCGCTGTCGGCTCCTTCTATTATGTCGGCTTCGTGCTGGGCTGTTTCACCGGGCCGCGCCTGTTCGCGCGGGCAGGCCATAGCCGCACTTTCGCCGTCGCGGCGGGCCTTGCCACCACCGCGACGCTGCTGCAGGCGCTGCAGGTCACGGTGTTCTCATGGATCCTCACGCGCGGGCTGTTCGGCTTCGCGGCGGCGATGCTCTACATGACGATGGAAAGCTGGCTCAACGACCGCGCCACCAATGAAACGCGTGGCCGCATCTTCGCCTCCTACATGGTGGTGAACTATCTGGGCCTGATGCTGGGCCAGTGGCTGTTCGTCACCGGACGGCCATCGAGCTTCTCCCTGTTCTCGCTGGCTGCGATTTTCTATGCACTCTGTCCCATTCCCGTCGGCCTCACGCGCACGCCGCAGCCGCTGGCGACGAAAGTGCCCAGGCTCGATCCGCTCAAGATCTTCCGCTTGTCCCCGGTCGGCGTGATGGGCTGTATCGTGGTGGGGTTCGCGAATGCGGCGGTGTGGGTTTTCCTGCCGGTCTATGCGCAGGACCACGGCATGACGCGCGGACTTCTTGCCGGGCTCATGATCGCCTTCACGCTCGGCGGCGCACTCAGCCAGATGCCGGTGGGACGGCTCTCCGATCAGGTCGACCGCCGCTATGTCATAGCAGGTATCACGCTGGCGGCAGCTTCTGCCGGCATCTGCCTCTATTCCTTCGGCGGCTATAGCAATGTCCTGACGCTGATCCTCGTCTGGTTCTTCGGATTTCTCTCGCTGCCCCTTTATGGGTTATCGGTCGCCCATACAAACGACCGGCTGCCGCGCGAGATGTTCGTGGAAGCATCCGCGACGCTGCTTCTCATCAACGCCGTCGCCTCGGCTTTCGGCCCCGTGCTGGGCGCGCTGGTGACGACGCGGTTCGGCACGTCGGCGTTGTTCCTCTACACGGCGGCGTTTCATCTGATGATGCTCGCTTTCACGCTCGTCCGGGTGGCCGAATCGTCGCCGGCGCCCGAAGCCTTGCGCGAGCCATTCGAGCCCATGCCGCTGCAGGCGGCGTCGCCCGGCGTCGTAGAGCTCGATCCGCGCGCGCCGGAATCCGCATCCTGAAAAGAAAAGAGCCGCCGGGACGGCGGCTCTTTCCACAATGCAATGGCAGTCAGTCCTGCTCGAGCTCGCGCGATATGCCGTAGTCGTCCGGCGCGGGTGCGCCTTCATCGGGATTGACGTGGCCTTCCGCCGACAGCGGCGCGGACTCGTTCAGTCCCGCCGTGGTTTCCGCGATCGGCTTCAAGGTCGCGCCCTTGCGCGCGGCGCGCTTGGCGGCGCGTTCGCGCTTCGCGTTCACGCGCGCAACGGCAAGGTCGAGCTCCAGCTGCGAGCACAGGCCCAGTGTCACCGGATCGACGGCCTTGATGTTCGTTGCGTTCCAGTGCGAGCGCTCGCGGATCTTGGTGATCGTGGCCTTCGTCGTGCCGATCAGCTTGACGATGTCGGCGTCGGCGAATTCCGGATGGTTGCGGATGATCCAGTAGACCGCGTCCGGTTTGTCCTGGCGCTTGGAGACGGGCGTATAGCGCGGCACCTTCTTCACCTTCACCGGCGGCATCTTGTACTTGGAGACCGCCATCTTCAGGCGCAGCTTCGGATTCTTCTCGGCTTCCTCGATCTGCTCTCGGGAGAGCTGGCCGGACGCCACCGGGTCCTGGCCCTTGATGCCCTTGGCCACGTCTTCGTCGGCGATGCCTTTCACTTCCAGCGGGTGAAGGCCGCAGAAGTCTGCGATCTGCTCGAAGGTGAGGGAGGTGTTGTCCACCAGCCAGACGGCGGTGGCCTTGGGCATCAGCGGGCGTTGCGGTTCGGAGGCCATGGCAAAATTCTTTCCTTTCCCGGGCGGCCCTTCCGGGTCCGTCCCTTCGCTCGATTGTTCCAGTTTTCGAGGAAGGCGGGTCTTTTAACGGGGAAAAACCGGCCGGGGAAGAGGATTTTTGAACAGGCGGAAAATCGGGGCTTTCCGGCTTATTTCTTTGCCCGCGCGATCCCGTCCGCGATGAGCTTTGCGGCGGCGCCGGCATCGATCCAGGCGCCGATGCGGGTCCATTTTGCCGGTTCCAGGTCCTTGTAGTGCTGGAAGAAGTGCTCGATCTGCTGGCGCAGGATCTCCGGCAGGTCCCGATAGGAGCGCACGCCGGTGTGATAGGGATGCAGATCGTCGACCGGCACGGCGACGATCTTCTCGTCCGGCCCCGCCTGGTCCTGCATGACGAGCGCGCCCACCGGCCGGCAGCGCACCACGGCGCCCGGAATGACCGGCACCGCGGAGATGACGAGCACGTCGCACGGATCGCCGTCTTCCGACAGCGTGTGCGGCACGAAGCCGTAATTGCCCGGATAGAACATCGCGGT
>DATIVW010000386.1:0-2103 GCA_035465595.1 Rhizomicrobium sp.
TGATGGGCGCGCTGGAGTCGTGCTTGCCCATGTTGATTCCGCCGCCGGCGTCCTGCGCAAAAGCGGCGCCGGGCCAAACGAAAATTGCCAGCGCGGTTCGCGCGAGGATGGATCGTGAAATCATGACTTCTTCTTCGTGGCTCCCGGATAGATCTGCATGTGCACATTGCCGATCAGGTAGATGAGCGGTTTCGATCTTTGCACCGGCGCATTCGGCGCATTCGCGGGGCAAACGATGCCCGCCGCACCGCCGGGCTTGTGCGCCTTCGCATTGCCCTGTCCGTCGAGCTTTTTGCCACGGGCACAAGGATCGGTCAGGCGCTCGATGCGGAACCGGTCGGCGACGAAGGTGCCGGCTGGACCTTGCCCCGTGACCCGATGCGGCCCCACGGCGACACCCTTTGCCAGATCGATATGTGCAAGATCGGTATGCATTTCGTAGCCCTGGTCGGTGAATACGGCAATGGCGCCGCTCAGCATCAGCTGCCGCGCATCTGCGTCTAGCACGCCATGCGGAGCGGTCGCGTTCAGCCACTGTCCGTCCTTCAAGCTGAGATCCGCCTCCACATTCGTGAGGGTTGCCTTACGGAGGTCCTTCGGATTCTGCGTCGCCTTGTCGGCCGTCACCGTGAATGGATTGCCTTCGCTATCCGTGCCGTGAAGCTTTGGCTTGATCATGGAGAGATCGTTCGCGACGATCCCCATCTTCTCGAACGTCATCGCCAAACGTTGCGATTGCCGCGGGAGGATCGAATAGCCGATGACCAGGCCAATCAGGAGAAGCCCGGCAAGCAGCAAGCCGCGCCGCATGATGCTGACGAAACGCGAGTAGCGTTCGGCATCGTCGACGGTCGAACGGGATCGGGCGCTCCAATCGAACCTGCCGCGCGCAGGCGGCGTCTTGCCGATCGGTTCGGCGACAGCCCCCGTCACGGCGCGGCGATCCGCCATTACTGAAGTCCTGCCCGCAGACAATCGTGGACCGTCAACAGGCCGAGCGGCTTCCTTGTCTTCGCTTTTGGATCGACGACAAACAGGCTGGTGACCTTGGCCGTATTCATGAAGGTGAGCGCTTCCGCGGCCAGGATATCGGGGCGGATGGTTTTGGGATTGGCTGTCATGACGTCGCGCGCCTTGCGATCAAGCAGATCGCGCTCCAGGTGCCGGCGCACGTCGCCGTCGGTAATGATGCCCACGAGGGCGCCCTTGGCGTCGATCACGCCCGCGACGCCCGCGAAGCCAAACGCCGACGCCATCTTCGCAATGACTTCGCGCATCGGTGCATCCGGCTTGATCAGCGGCAGTTCGCTATCCTTGTGCATGATGTCCGAGACACGCACGAGCATGCGGCCCAATGATCCGCCGGGATGGAAGTCGCGATACTGGTCAGCCGAGAAGCCGCGGCGCTCCATCAAAGCCACGGCCAGCGCGTCGCCAAGGACAAGCATCAGCGTGGTGGAGGTGGTCGGCGCGAGCCCCATCGGACAAGCCTCACGCGCCCTGGGCAGGACGAGTCCGACATCCGAGGCACGCAAGAGGGTCGATTCGGCATTGCCCGCCATTCCAATCAGCGGAATTCCGAAACGCTTCGCATAGGTGATGACATCGCCCAACTCTGCCGTTTCGCCGCGATAGGAGAGCATCAGGAGCGCGTCATTGCGCGTCAGCGCGCCGAGATCGCCGTGGCTGGCTTCACCGGGATGAATAAATTGCGCTGGCGTGCCCGTGGAAGACAGCGTCGCGGCGATCTTGCGGGCGATATGTCCGCTCTTGCCCATGCCGCTGACGACGACGCGGCCCTTCACCTTATAGAGAACATCCACTGCACGGCTGAAATCGCCATTGAGGCCTTCGCCCAGCGCGCGGATCGCCTCGATGGCATATTCGAAGACGCGCCTGGCGGCCGCGCTGTCCCCGTTGCGCTCGCGAGGCTTGCGCGAATGCACGGCAACGGCCGAAAGACGGTCAGCGGAACGCATCGAAGGTCCTATCCAGAACTTGAGTTGCGGTTCGCGCCCCCGAAAACCGCTGTCTTGTCGCGTGGCCAGCCCCAGATCGCGGCCGACGCGAAAATCATGCCAGACATAGACCAAATTATGGTGG
>DATIVW010000387.1:0-19068 GCA_035465595.1 Rhizomicrobium sp.
GCGCCGTACCGATGATCGCTCGCCCGCACATCTTCGCGAAGGAGGTCGGCTGATGTCTCTTGCCGATATCCAGGCGCGCGCGCGCTCCAGGGCGGGCAGGGCCGATCCGAAGGCGCGGGCGAAGTATTTCCACGCCGCCAACAACGCGCGGAAGATCGCGAACCTGAAGGCGGACGGCTGGGTGATCCCGCTGTCCGAATGGCTCGGCCACAACAACGGGCCGGACTGGTTTGCGAGTGAGCTGTTCCTCGACTGGTGCTGGAAGAAGGCGCATGAGAAAGCCTGGACCGCGCCGACGCAGGAAATCGGCGTGCGCCGCGCCCGCAAGGCGGAAGCGCTGGGCGTGACCTATAAACAATATGTCCTCGAAATTCTGGAACGCGGCCGCTATCTCGACGAAGAGACGGCCGCAGAATTGCGAATGCACTGATGCTGCTGCAAGCGATCGCCTTCTACGTGTTCTCGACCGTGCTGCTGATATCGGCGCTGCTGGTCGTCTCGTCGCGCAATCCGGTCCATTCGGTGCTGTTCCTGATCTTCGCCTTCTTCAACGCTGCGGGGCTGTTCGTGCTGATGGGCGCGGAGTTCCTCGCGATGATCCTCGTCGTGGTTTACGTCGGCGCCGTTGCGGTGCTGTTCCTTTTCGTCGTGATGATGCTCGACGTGGACTTCGAAGACCTGAAGAAGGGCGCGCTGCAATACCTGCCACTCGGCGCGCTGATCGGCCTTGGCATGGCCGCGGAACTTGCGATGGTGGGCCTGGTGTGGAAGTTCGCGCCCGCTTCCGCAGGAGCGCGGGCGTCGGCGACGCCGGCCGGCATGACCAACACCGAAGCCCTCGGCCACATCCTCTATACGGACTATGTCTATTACTTCCAGATCGCCGGCCTTGTGCTGCTGGTCGCGATGATCGGCGCCATCGTGCTCACCTTGCGAGCGCGGCCCGGCGTTCGCCGCCAGTCGGTCCCGGTGCAGAACGCGCGCACGCCGGCAATGGCGATGGAAATGCACGACGTGAAGCCGGGGCAGGGGGCATAACATGGCAATCGGCCTCGGAAACTACCTGGCGCTCGCTGCGATCCTGTTCACCATCGGCGTATTCGGGATATTCCTGAACCGCAAGAACGTCATCATCATCCTGATGTCGATCGAGCTGATCCTGCTGGCGGTGAACATCAATTTCGTCGCCTTCTCCAGCTTCCTGCACGATCTGGTCGGGCAGGTATTCGCGCTATTTGTTCTGACCGTCGCCGCCGCCGAGGCGGCCATCGGCCTTGCCATCCTCGTCGTCTATTTCCGCAACCGCGGCTCCATCGCCGTGGAAGACGTCAACGTCATGAAAGGCTGAGGCGTGTTCGCAGCGATCGTCTTCCTTCCCATCATCGGCTCGGCCATCGCGGGCCTCCTCGGACGCGTCATCGGCGCGCGCGCCAGCGAGCTGGTGACGACTGCTCTGCTGTTCGTCTCCGCGGCGCTGTCCTGCTACGTCTTCTATGATGTGACCGTTCTCGGCCACGGCGCCATCGTACAGATCATGCCATGGATCACCTCCGGCGACTTCGAGGCGGACTGGACGATCCGCGTGGATACGCTCACCGCCGTGATGCTGGTGGTGGTCACGGTCGTATCCTCGCTCGTGCACCTTTATTCCATCGGCTACATGCACGAAGACCCCAGCCGCCCGCGGTTCTTCTCCTACCTGTCGCTGTTCACCTTCGCGATGTTGATGCTGGTAACAAGCAACAATTTCCTGCAGATGTTCTTCGGCTGGGAAGGCGTGGGCCTGGCGTCCTACCTGCTCATCGGCTTCTGGTATGAAAAGCCCTCCGCCAACGCCGCGGCGATCAAGGCCTTCGTGGTGAACCGCGTGGGCGATTTCGGCTTCGCGCTGGGCATCTTCGGCGTGTTCTTCATCTTCCACAGCCTCGACTTCGACACCGTGTTCCGCGCCGCGCCCGCGATGGTGGGCCACAGCTTCCACTTCGGAAGCTGGGACGTCGACGTCCTGACCACGCTGTGCCTGCTCCTGTTCGTCGGTGCGATGGGCAAGTCGGCGCAGATCGGCCTGCACACATGGTTGCCGGACGCGATGGAAGGTCCGACGCCCGTCTCCGCGCTGATCCATGCCGCGACGATGGTGACGGCGGGCGTGTTCCTGGTCTGCCGCTGCTCGCCGATGTTCGAACATGCGCCGCGGGCGCTGGAGTTCGTGACCTTCATCGGCGCGACGACCGCATTCTTCGCCGCGACCGTCGGCCTGTTCCAGAACGACATCAAGCGCGTGATCGCGTACTCCACCTGCTCGCAGCTGGGCTACATGTTCGCCGCCGCAGGCGTGTCGGCGTATGGCAACGCCATGTTCCACCTCTTCACGCACGCCTTCTTCAAGGCGCTGCTGTTCCTATCCGCCGGCGCGGTGATCCACTCGCTGCATCACGAGCAGGACATGCGGAAGATGGGCGGCCTGGCGAAGTACATTCCGTTCACCTGGGCGATGATGTTGATCGGCAACCTGGCGCTGACCGGCGTTGGCATCCCGGTACTCGGCATCGGCACGGCCGGTTTCTATTCCAAGGACGGCATTATCAACGCCGCGTTCCTCTCCGGCGGCGGCATGGGCCAGTATGCCTTCTGGCTGACGCTCGTGGCGGCGGGCATGACCGCGTTCTATTCCTGGCGCCAGTTCCTGATGACCTTCCACGGCCCCTATCGTCCCGACCTGGATCCGCATGGTCATGACGCGCACGCCACGGACGAGGACGAGCATCATGCTTCGGTGAAGCTGTCCGAAGTTCATGAATCGCCACTGACGATGCTGATTCCGCTGGCGCTGCTCGCAGCTGGCGCATTGTTCGCGGGCGCGGCTTTCAATCACGTCTTCGTAGGCATCGATGCCGGCGGCTTCTGGCGAACATCCATCGGCGCGATCACGGGTCACCATGCCGCCGAAGCGGAAGTGCCGCTCTGGGTCGAGCTCGCGCCGATCGTCCTCACGATCATCGGCTTCGGCATCGCCTACTACTATTACGTGCTGCATCCCGATGTGCCGCCCAGGATGGCGGCGAAGAAGGGGCTGCTCTACACGTTCCTTTACAACAAGTGGTACTTTGATGAGCTCTACGACTTCCTCTTCGTTCGCCCGGCCATGTGGCTCGGCCGCACGTTGTGGAAGGTCGGCGACGGCAAGATCATCGATGGCCTTGGGCCTGACGGCGTGGCCGCGCGCGTGCTGGACGTGACGCGCGAGACTGTGCGCATCCAGTCCGGTTACGTCTATCACTATGCGCTGGCGATGCTGGCGGGCGTGCTGGTGCTGATCACCTGGTTCATGGTGGCGGGAGGTGCGCTGTGAGCCACATCCTTTCCGTCGTCACCTTTCTGCCAATTGTCGCGGCGCTGTTCATTCTCGCCCTCCCTGGGGAGGTGCAAACGCGCGCAAATCAAGCCCGTTGGATCGCACTGATCGCCACGCTCGCAGACCTGGCGGTCGCCATTTATATCTGGGCGAAATTCGACGGCTCGACCGCGGCGTTCCAGTTCGTCGAACGCGCGCAATGGCTCGGCGGCAACATCACCTATCACATGGGCGTGGACGGCATTTCCGTGCTGTTCGTGGTGCTGACTGCGCTTTTGATGCCGTTCTGCATCCTGGCGAGCTGGAAATCGGTCGAGAACCGCGTCCCGGAATACATGATCGCGTTCCTGGCGCTGCAGACGCTGATGATCGGGGTGTTCTGCGCGCTCGATCTCGTCCTCTTCTACGTGTTCTTCGAAGGCGGCCTGATCCCGATGTTCCTCATCATCGGGGTGTGGGGCGGCAAGCGGCGCGTCTATGCCAGCTTCAAGTTCTTCCTCTACACGCTGCTCGGCTCGGTGCTGATGCTGCTGGCCATCCTGTGGATGTATCTCTATGCCGGCACGACCGATATCGAGACTCTGCTCAACACCGCCCACTTCCCGGTGGCGATGCAGAGCTTCCTGTGGCTCGCCTTCTTCGCCAGCTTCGCGGTGAAGATGCCGATGTGGCCGGTGCACACATGGCTGCCGGACGCGCATGTCGAGGCGCCGACGGCGGGATCGGTCATCCTAGCGGGCATTCTCCTGAAGATGGGCGGCTACGGCTTCCTGCGCTTCTCGCTGCCGATGTTCGCCAGCGCTTCCGCAACCTTCACGCCTTTCATCTTTGTTCTGTCCGTGGTGGCCATCATCTATACGTCCTATGTCGCGCTCGCCCAGGAGGACATGAAGAAGTTGATCGCCTATTCATCGGTCGCGCATATGGGTTTCGTGACCATGGGCATCTTCACGGTCACGCATGTGGGTGTGGAGGGCGGCATCTATCAGATGCTTTCCCACGGCATTGTTTCCGGCGCGCTCTTCCTGTGCGTGGGCGTCATCTATGATCGCATGCACACCCGCGAGATCGCCGCCTATGGCGGGCTCGTCGCGCGCATGCCGATTTACGCCGCCTGCTTCATGGTGTTCACGCTCGCCAATGTCGGCCTGCCGGGCACCAGCGGATTTATCGGCGAGTTCCTCACCATGCTGGGTGCGTTCCACGTGAACACGTGGGTCGCGATCTTCGCCACAACGGGCGTGATCTGGTCTGCCGCCTACATGCTCTATCTTTACTGGCGCATCATCTACGGAAAGCTGGTGAAGCCCGGCCTGCAGGCAATTCAGGACTTGACGGCGCGTGAGATCGCTATCATGGCGCCGCTGGTAGTGGTGACCCTAATCATGGGCGTCTACCCGAATTTCGTCTTCAAGGTGACGAGCGCTTCCGTTGAGCACCTGCTCGACCAGAGCAAGCAGGCGCTCGCCATCGACCATGCGGCCAAACTGGCTTCCATCGCGAAGGTGACGCCGTGAATATCTCCGCAAACCTCGCGGTTCTCGCGCCCGAACTGATCGTGGCGATCGGCGCAATGGCGCTGCTGCTGTTCGGCGCCATTCGCGGCGAAAAGGGCATCGGCCTTGTTTCGACGCTGGCAATCGTCCTCATGGCCGCCGCGGCTTGGTTCGTGGTTATGCCGGTGACGCAGGACGCGCGCGCGTTCGGCGGCGCTTTCGTGGTCGACGATTTCGCGCGGTTCGCGAAGATCCTCATCCTGCTGGGCTCGGCGGCGACGCTGCTGATGGCGCAGGATTTCCTGGTCTCGCAGGAACTGGCGAAGTTCGAATTCCCGGTGCTGATCCTGCTGGCCACCACCGGCATGATGCTGATGGTGTCCGCCTCCAGCTTCATCGCGCTCTACATGGGCCTTGAGCTTCAGAGCCTGGCCCTCTACGTGCTGGCGGCGTTCCACCGGGACTCGCTGCGTTCCACGGAAGCGGGCCTCAAATATTTCGTACTGGGCGCGCTGTCGTCCGGCATGATGCTCTATGGCATCTCCTTCATCTACGGTTTCACCGGCACCACCGATTTCGCCGCCATCGCCCATGTCGCGACTGCCGGTCATGTCGGTGTGGGCCTCATCTTCGGCATCGTGTTCCTGATCTCGGGCCTCGCGTTCAAGGTCTCCGCCGTGCCGTTCCACATGTGGACGCCGGATGTCTATGAAGGCGCCCCGACGCCGATCACGGCGTTCTTCTCCATGTCGCCCAAGGTCGCGGCGATGATCCTCTTCGTGCGCGCCATGCTGGGGCCGTTCCCTGAGGCTATCCATCAGTGGCAGCAGGTCGTTGTCGTCATCTCTGTGCTGTCGATGGCGCTGGGGTCCTTCGCGGCGATCGGACAGGCCAACATCAAGCGCCTGATGGCCTACAGCTCCATCGGCCACATGGGCTATGCGCTGCTCGGCCTCGCCGCCGGCACGACGCAGGGCGTGCAGGGCGTCCTGCTCTACATGCTGATCTACGTCATCACCAATGCCGGCGTGTTCGTGTGCATCCTGCAGATGCGCCGGAACGGCGAGCAGGTCGAAACGATTTCGGATCTCGCCGGCCTTGCGCGCACGCAGCCCAGGCTTGCCTTTGCCTTTGCGGCATTGATGTTCAGTCTTGCGGGCATTCCGCCGCTCGCCGGTTTCTTCGGCAAGTTCTACGTCTTCATGGCGGCGATCGAAGCCCATCTCTACATTCCCGCGATCCTCGGCGTGCTGGCGAGCGTGGTGGGCGCCTACTACTATCTGCGCATCGTGAAGATCATCTACTTCGACGAGCCGGCCCCCGCGTTCGAAGGCGCGTTGGGTCCGCGGCTTGGCACGATCCTCGTCGGTTCCGGCGTCTTCACCGTGTTCTTCGTGGTCGGGGCCGCACCGCTCGTCGCCGCAGCCACGACCGCGGCGCACGCGCTACTGCCGTGAGCACGCTCGCGTGGCCTCCGGGCTACGAGTTGCGCGAATTCACCGAAATCGATTCCACCAATGAGGAAGCGCGCCGTCTCGCCGCTGCCGGCGAGCGTGGGCCGGTATGGCTGCGCGCAGACCGGCAGACGGCCGGACGCGGCAGGCGCGGGCGGGCATGGGAGTCACCATCCGGCAACCTTGCCGCCACGCTCCTGATCGCGCCAGGCAAGCCCGCTTCAGAATGCGCGCAACTTTCCTTTGTGACGGCCATCGCTGCGGCTGATGTCGCGTCCCGATATGCGCCGAACGCCGACATCAAGGTGAAGTGGCCCAATGACGTTCTGGCCAATGGGCGCAAGCTTGCGGGTATCCTCCTGGAGTCTGCCAGTGGCGGCGAAGGTTCGTTGACCTTTCTCGCCATCGGCGTCGGCATGAACCTCGCGCACTTTCCCCCGGGCACCGAATTCCCGGCAACCTCGCTGGCAGCGCTTGGTGTTTCCGCCCCGTCACCTTCCGCGGCGCTTACACAACTCGCCGCGCACTTCGCGAAATGGTATGACACCTGGATGACGAGCGGCTTTTCGCCCATCCGTGACGCCTGGCTCGCCCGCGCTGCGGGTCTGGGCACCCGCATTCGTGCGCGCCTCACGCAGGAGGAAACGTCCGGCATATTCGAAGGGATCGATGATACTGGCGCGCTGATCCTGCGGGAAGCACATGGGCGGACTCGCGTGATCGCCGCCGGAGAGGTCTTCTTCTGATGCTGCTCGCGATCGACGCCGGCAACACCAACATCGTCTTTGCCGTCCATGACGGCAAAGAGGTGCGCGCGGAATGGCGCGCGGTGACCGAAACGACGCGGACGGCGGACGAGTATGCCGTGCTGCTGCAGCCTCTGCTGCAGTTCAACGGGCTGACCTTCAGCGATTTCGACGCTTCGATCATCGCCACCGTGGTGCCCCAGGCGCTTTTCGATTTGCGCCTGTTCTGCCGCCGCTATCTGAAGACCGAACCGCTGGTTGTCGGTGACGAGAATGTCGATCTCGGGATCGAGGTTCACACCGACAGGCCGAGCGCCGTCGGTGCCGACCGCCTTGTCAACGCGGTGGCGGCGCATGAACGCTACAAGGGGCCGCTGATCGTCGTCGATTTCGGCACCGCGACGACCTTCGACATCGTGGACGAACAGGGGAACTACGAAGGCGGCGTCATCGCGCCGGGCGCGAATGTCTCCGCGGAGGCGCTGCACCAGGCCGCCGCAATGTTGCCGCGCGTCGCCGTGCAGCGCACACAGGGCATCATTGGCAAGGACACGATCCCGGCGATGCAATCGGGTCTCTACTGGGGCTATGTCGGCCTGATTGAAGGGCTGATCGCGCGGATCAAGGAAGAATTCGGAAGGCCCATGACGGTCATCGGAACGGGCGGCCTTGCCAACGCATTCCACAAGCAGACGACGGCGATCGATCATCTGGACCCTGATCTCACCATCCGCGGGCTCGTCATGATCTACCGGCGCAATGCCGCCAAATGCGGAAAGCCGCAAGCCTGATGCCGCCATCCCAAAACGAGCTGGTCCTGCTGCCGTTGGGTGGCGCAGGCGAGATCGGCATGAACTTCAATGCCTATGGCTTCGGCCCGCCGGACGAGCGCAAATGGATCGTGGTCGATTGCGGCGTTCTATTCGGCCGCGAGACCGATACGCCGGGCGTAGACGTCATCACGCCCGACATCCGCTATCTGGAGGAGCGGCGGCAGGACGTTCTCGGAATCGTCCTCACGCACGCGCACGAGGATCATATCGGCGCCATCGGCCATTTGTGGCCCAAGCTCCTGTGCCCGCTCTATGCCACTCCGTTCACCGCGCGCCTGATGGAAGACAAGCTTGCGGAAGCGGGGCTCCAGGATCATGTGAAGCCGCGCATCGTGAAGCTCGGCGGGCGTATCAAGCTCGGGCCGTTCGATGTCGAATTCCATTCCATCACCCATTCCATTCCCGAACCGAACGCGCTCGTGATCCGCACGCCGCTCGGCACGGTGATGCACACCGGCGACTGGAAGCTGGATCCCGATCCGCTGATCGGTGCGGCCACGGACGAAGCCGAATTCCGCCGTATCGGCGACGAAGGCGTTCTGGCGATGGTCTGCGATTCAACCAACGCGCTGGTGCAGGGACATTCCGGTTCGGAAGCCGACGTGAAGAAGGGCCTCACCGACCTCATCGGCACGCTGAAGGGGAAAGTTGCCGTTACGGGCTTTGCCTCAAATCTCGCAAGATTGCAGAGCGTTGCGGAGGCGGCGCGTGTGCATGGCCGCGAGGTCGCGCTCGTCGGGCGCTCGATGCACCGCATCACCAATGCCGCGCGCGAAACTGGTTACATGAAGAATTTCCCGCGCGTGATCGAGGAGGAAGAGGCCGAGCGGCTTCCGTCCGACCGCGTGCTCTATCTGTGCACCGGCAGCCAGGGCGAGCCGCGGGCGGCGCTGGCGCGGATCGCGCGGGGCGATCATCCCTTCGTGAAGCTCGGCGAAGGCGATGCGGTGATCTTTTCCTCGCGCATCATTCCGGGCAACGACATCGCGATCCACGAATTGCACAACCAGCTTTCCGCGCTCGGCGTGGAGGTGCTGACGGTCGAAGACCATTTCGTCCATGTCTCGGGGCATCCCTGTCGCGAGGAACTGTCCCAGATGTATCGCCTGATCCGTCCGCAGATCGCGGTGCCGGTGCATGGCGAGCTGCGGCACATGTCGGAGCACGCGCGTCTTGCGCGCGCGTTGCAGGTGCCGCAGGCCGTAGTCGTCCAGAACGGCGACATGCTGCGGCTTGCGCCGGGCCGCGCGCAGGTGATCGACGAAGTCCCCGCGGGGCGCGTCTACATGGATGGCCGGGTGATGACGGAGGCCGATGAAGGCCTCACCCGGCACCGACGGGCGATGGCGTTCGCGGGTTTCATCGGCGTCACGCTCGCGCTCGACGCCAAGGGTCGGCTTGCCGGCGAGCCTTCGTATTTCTTCGAAGGCGTGCCGCAGGCTGTGCAGGAACCGGTGCGCGATGCCGTGGCGGAAACGGTCAAGCGCCACAATCCCAAGCGCGCCGATGAGGAAGACCTGAAGGAACAAGTCCGCCGCGCCGCCCGCCGCGCGGGCAACGACGCCTGGGGCAAAAAGCCAGTCACGCGGGTGGAGATTTTGTGGGTTTGACGCACGGAGCCCGCTTCGCGAAAATGCGATCAGACAACTATTGGAGACAACAATGATCGGCCGCCTCAATCACGTCGCCATCGCGACGAAGGACATCAAGAAAGCAGCGGCGGTGTATCGCGACACGCTGGGCGGGAAGGTTTCCGGCGAGGTGCCGCAGCCCGATCACGGCGTGACGACGGTGTTCGTCGATCTGGGCAACACCAAGATCGAGTTGTTGGAGCCGCTCGGCGAAAATTCGCCGATCGCCAAGTTCCTCGAGAAGAATCCGAACGGCGGCATGCATCATGTCTGCTACGAAGTGGACGACATCTATGCCGCGCGCGACCAGATGAAGAAGATGGGCGCGACCATCACCGGCACAGGCGAGCCGCGCATCGGCGCGCATGGCAAGCCGGTCATCTTCCTGCACCCGAAGGATTTCGTCGGCACGCTGGTGGAGTTGGAGCAGGCGTGATCGTCAGCCTTCTCACCACGTCCACGCATCTGGCGGTCCTGCTCAGCGCCTTCGTGATTATCTACTTCCTGGCGCTGTTCTGCCTGTTTCCGGTGGGGCTTGGCGCGGTCGATCCGGAATCCGGCGCGCCGCTTTCGCCCATGATCGGCCGCAAGGCGCTCATCGCGCTCGGCATCGCCGTAGTGCTTTGGGTGATCTTCTATGCCTTGATCGCATTCAAAGCCGTCGAACTCTAGCGCGCGGTGAAGAGAATTGAGTACCCGGCCGCAGGGTTTCTAGGATACGGTCGGGGTTCGGGAGCCAAAATAGGCTCTGATCGCGATTCTGGAGAGCCCAGGCTTTGAAGCGCTTGTTCATCGGAGCGGTGCTCGCATTGATCGCCCCCACTGCGATGGCTCAGCCTGCTCCGATTATCGACATGCACTTTCATGCACTGACTGCCGACTGGAGCGGGCCGCCAGGCAGTTATATTTGTGCGCCATTCGACGAATGGCCCGCGCGGGACCCGGCGGAACCGATCAGCACATATCTCCACAATTTTACCGGCGATCCGAAGTGCAAGCAGAGGTTAAAATCGCCACTGACTGACGCGGAACTTCGCGACGAGAGCCTCTCCGTCCTCAAGAAACGCAACATCATCGCTGTCGCAAGTGGGCCAGCCGACAAGGTGGAGGATTTTCGGCGTCAAGCGCCGGACCGGATCATACCGGGACTTTTGTTTGGGGCGGGTAATTTGCCAACGATTGGGCAGCTGCGAAAGCTGCATGCGGAGGGGCGGCTCAAAGTCCTTGGCGAGCTTGTGTTTCAATATGTCGGGATTGCTCCTGACGATCCGCGGATCGAGCCGTATTACGCACTCGCCGAAGAGTTAGACATCCCCGTAGCGATTCACATCGGACCCGGCCCGCCAGGCGTGTCCTACTTCCAATTTCCGAAATACCGGATGCGCTTGTCAGACCCGCTCGCTCTGGAGGATGTGCTCACTCGCCATCCGAAGCTTCGGATCGATGTCATGCACGCCGGCTGGCCAATGGGGGACCGAATGATCGCGCTGATGTATGCCCACCCGCAGGTCTATGTAGATACCGGCATCATCGACTATGCGCTGCCGCGGGCGGAGTTTCACGCCTATCTCAAGCGGCTAGTCGATGCAGGCTTCCAAAGACGGATCATGTTCGGCTCTGACCAGATGAACTGGCCCCAGGCCATTGATGCTGCGATTGAGGGGATTACCAACGCCAAATTCCTTACGCCTCAGCAGAAGCGGGACATTCTCTACAACAACGCAGCACGGTTTCTGCGGCTGAATCAACAAAAGCAGATGCAGTAGCAGGTTCGCTTGCGCACAATCATTTGCAGCGCGGTATCAACAAAGTTCGGATGCCAATCGCACAAATCCGCAGACGGCATGTGTTGTGTCAAAGTCGTATAAGCGAGCTTCTTAGTGCCCCCACTTTTATTCAATGATCGCCTCACCATTTCTCGTGACCTCGCGCTTCCGTGATAGCGGAAGGGGGGAAGAAGGAGGTAGTGCAAAACGTGAAAACAAATGCTTCGCGGGTGCGGCAAATACAAGATGTAGGGTTTCACCGAATCCGGGCTAAAAAAACGACATTCAATTCGGGAATGCGAATACGGAATCGAAAAACCGACATTCAACTGAGGGGAGATGTCGAACTCTCGATTCTAAAAAACAAATGGAGGTAGTCGTTTTTTACCTGTCTACGAGATGTGGATTCCGCGCAATCCGATGAGGCGAAAATCGTCAAACAACCTCTGGCCAATGCAGTGCTCTGTCTGGGGAAGAGAGCACTGAAAAACACGAAAGGCCGGGGTGACCCGGCCTTCGCATTCCTCCCCGAACTTGGCCGTTCCGGCTGTCCGGTCTTTATGGGCGGGATAGATACAGAGGTTCATTTCGCATGTCACGTAATTTTCTCACGATTCTTACTTAGTTGTAGAAATAATCGTGCGCGCAACCCTTGATGGTTAATTGCCGTTTGCCTTGACGAAGCGGCCGTCCGGCTCAAGGCTGTCGGAAAAACGGGGGATGGGGTTCGTGCGTAGAGCGTTGCTCGCGATTTTCCTGGCTTTTCTGGCCGGGCCCGCTTGGGCGCATGGCGGCTGGCGCATCACCAGGGACCACTGGACCCAGGCGGATGAAGACGGCTTTGGCCGTTTCGTCCAGGCCATTGGGGAAACGAACTGCTCCTCATCCGAAAGCTGCCTGCGTAATCCGGCGAATCCGTATCGCAACACCGACCAGGCCTTCGTCGACATCGACGTCGATTGCGCCAAGCTGCCTTACCTCCTGCGCGCCTACTACGCATGGAAGAACGGATTGCCCTTCAGCTTCGTGAACGCCGTCTCGGGCGAGGGCGGTGACCTGCGCTTCACCAAGACCGCCAATCGGGCGGTGTCGCGGCACGATTTCATTGACACGGGCGGCGGCATCAACGGTCCGGATGCGGTGCGACAGACACTGGAGAGCGTGTTCTCCGGTACCTACCGCACGGACGCGTCAGAGAAGCGGGGCATCCTGTCCGACTTTTATGCGCCGGCGCTGGCGCCCGGCTCCATCCATCCGGGCACCATCGTCTATGATGTCAACGGACATGTGGGCATCATCTACAAGGTCGATGCCGATGGCCGCGCCTACTACATGGACGCCCATCCCGATTTCACGATCACCCGCAGCGTCTATGGCGCGCAGTTCGGCCAGAGCCCCGCGCGGCTGGGCGGCGGCTTCAAGAACTGGCGGCCGTTCAAGCTGGTCGGCGCGCATCGCGATGGCGCCGGACATCTTCTCGGCGGTCACATGGCCTACGCGGAAAACGACCAGATTCCGGATTACTCGCTGGTCCAGTATGTCGGCACCGAGCCCAATCCCAGCGGGGACGTAAAGAAGGCGCGCTATACCTATAATGGCGTCAAGCTCGGCTTCTACGAATATGCCCGGGTCGCCATTTCCGGCGGCAAGATGGACTACAATCCGATCTACGAATTGCGCCAGACGATGCGCACGATGTGCAACGATCTCGGCGACCGCGCGCAATATGTGAACCTGGCAATCTCGGACGGCATTGCGAACAAGGAGCATCCCGCGCGTCTGCCGGACAACATCTACGGTTCCGACAACACCGAATGGGAGAATTATTCCACGCCTTCCCGCGATGCGCGCATCAAGGCGGCCGCGCAGCAGTTCTACAGGGACTTAAAGGACATGATTGCGATGTGGATCGCTCGCGATCCGCGCATCGTTTATGATGGAAGCTTCCTCAAACAGGATCTGCAGCAGGCCTATGACGAGGAATCCAATGCCTGCAAGATCGTCTATATGACCTCGGGCAAACGCCCCATCACGCTCACCTATGACGACATGATGAAGCGGCTCTACACCATGTCGTTCGATCCCTATCACTGCATCGAGTTGCGCTGGGGCGCGACCGGCGACGAGGCCGCCAATTGCGGAGACGGGCGCGAGAAGCGCCGCTGGTATGACGCCGAACAGCGCCTGCGCAACCAGTCCGACCGCACCTATGACGCGCAGATGGGCTTCAATGTCGCGGAGCTCAACGCCCACGGGAAATGGACCGGCATCGACAATCCGCCGCCGGTCGACGTGAAGGCGCTGATCGACACCATGGGCGACCGGGTGCCGTTCCAGGGCATGGCGGCCGTCGGCCGGTAGCGTACCGATTTGCCCTCGCGGGGGGCTTTCCGTAAGAAGGTGCGCCGCAGCAAATCAGCCGGAATTGCCACTGCCATGCGCCTTAGCCGCTATTTCTTGCCCGTCCTCAAGGAGACGCCGTCCGAGGCGCAGATCGTCTCGCATCGCCTGATGCTGCGCGCCGGCATGATCCGCCAGGAAGCTGCGGGCATCTATGCGTGGCTGCCCCTCGGTTTCCGCGTGCTGCAGAAGATCGAGCAGATCGTGCGCGAGGAAATGAACCGCGCCGGCGCCATCGAGATGCTAATGCCGACCTTGCAGCCCTCCGAGCTTTGGAAGGAAACCGGCCGCTACGATGCCTATGGTCCGGAGATGCTGCGCATCACCGACCGGCATGACCGCGAGATGCTCTACGGCCCGACCAACGAGGACATGATCACCGAGATCTTCCGCGCCTATGTGAAGTCGTACAAGGCACTGCCGCTGAACCTTTATCACACGCAGTGGAAATTCCGCGACGAAGTGCGCCCGCGTTTTGGCGTGATGCGCGGCCGCGAATTCCTGATGAAGGACGCATACTCGTTCGACATCGACGAAGCGGCGGCGCGCAAGAGCTACAACAAGATGTATGTCGCCTACCTGCGCACATTCTCGCGCATGGGCTTGAAGACGATTCCGATGCGTGCGGAGACCGGGCCCATCGGCGGCGATCTTTCCCACGAGTTCATCGTGCTCGCAGACACGGGCGAAAGCGGAGTGTTCTGCCACAAGGATCTGCTCGATATGCCGATCCCCGGCGAAGACGTGGATTTCGATGGTGATCTTGAGCCCATCGTGCGCCAGCGCACTGCGCTCTATGCCGCGACCGAAGATGTGCATGATCAGGCGCGCTTCGAAGCGGAGGTTCCCGCCGACAAGCGCATGGCCGCGCGCGGCATCGAAGTGGGGCAGGTCTTCTATTTCGGCACCAAATACTCCGTGCCGATGAAGGCCGTCGTCACGGGGCCGGACGGCAAGGATGTGCCGATCCATGGGGGTTCTTATGGTGTCGGCGTGTCGCGTCTTGTGGGCGCGATCATCGAGGCAAGCCACGACGACAACGGCATCATCTGGCCGGAGCCGGTCGCGCCGTTCGATGTCGCGGTCATTAATTTGAAGTCAGGCGACGCCAAGACTGATACGGCCTGCGAGGAACTCTACGCGAAGCTGAGCAAGGCGGGCCGCGACGTGATCTATGACGATCGTGACGAACGGCCCGGCGCGAAATTCGCGACGATGGACCTGATCGGTATTCCCTGGCAGGTGGTTGTCGGTCCCCGCGGCCTTGAAAAAGGCATGCTTGAGGTGAAGAACCGCGCCACCGGCGCCAAGGAAGAACTGTCGCTGGATGCGGTGATTAACCGTTTCGCCGCGAAACCCTAATATAAGAGCGGCATGGCCGAGGAGCGCAGCAGTTTCGGAAATCGCATCGCGAAGGGTGCAGAGGCGCCGCCTTTTGCCGACGGCCAGCCACGACGGCCAGCCGCCGCGACCCCGGTCCAGTCCAGAACCGCTCCCGGCACGCGGCCTTTTGCGGCGTTCGAGTGGATCATCGCCACGCGTTATCTTAGGCCCAAGCGCGCCGACGGCTACATCTCCATCATCTCCATCCTGTCGCTAATCGGCATCGCGCTGGGCGTGGCGGCGCTCATCATCGTCATGGCGGTGATGAACGGTTTCCGTCACGAGTTGCTGTCGCGCATCCTCGGCCTGAACGGCCACGCGATCGTGCAGAACTACGGAGGCGATCTTCCGAACTTCGACAAGATCGCGGCCCGTGTGCGCGCGGTGCCCGGCGTGGTGCGTGTCGCACCGATCATCGACGGGCAGGTGATGGCCTCGGCCAACGGCATGAACTCCGGCGTGCTGGTGCGCGGCATGCGGCAGGCCGATCTCAAATCGCTGACGATGGTCTCCAGCTCGCTGTCTGAAGGCGCGCTGGCGCATTTCTCGGGCGGAGATGAAGTGATCATTGGTCAGAGGCTCGCAGACAAGATGCGGCTGGTTCCCGGTGGGTCGATCACGCTCATCGCGCCGCACGGCGATGTGACGCCCTTCGGAACAACGCCGCGCATCAAGACCTATCGTATCGCGGGTACCTTCAATGTCGGCATGAGCGAATATGACTCCACCTTCGTCTTTATGCCGCTGGACCAGGCGCAGCTCTTTTTCAATCAGGATGGAACCGTCAGCGGGCTCGAAGTGATGGTCCGCAATCCCGACGACATCAAGGCGATGATCGCACCCATCGGGCAGGCCGCGGGCGGCTATACGCGCATCCTCACCTGGCAGGACACCAATTCCAGCCTGTTCGGCGCGGTCGAGGTGGAGAAAAACGTGATGTTCCTCATCCTCTCGCTGATCATCCTGGTGGCGGCGCTGAACATCATCTCAGGCCTCGTGATGCTGGTGAAGGACAAGTCGGCCGACATTGCCATCCTGCGCACGATGGGGGCTTCGCGCGGCGCGATCATGCGCATCTTCTTCATCGCCGGCGCCAGCATCGGCGTCAGCGGAACGATCATCGGTTTCGCTGTCGGCGCGCTATTCTGCGCGAACATTGAATCCATCCGGCAGTTCCTGCAGTCGTTGACCGGCACCACGCTGTTCAATCCGGAGATCTATTTCCTCAGCCGCATGCCGGCGGAGATGGATCCGCAGGAAGTGGTCGCGGTCGTCATCATGGCGCTGGCGCTGTCCTTCCTTGCCACGCTCTATCCGGCATGGCGCGCGGCGCGTCTCGATCCAGTGGAGGCGCTGCGCTATGAGTAGTTTCGCTGCTGCCGCTTTGCGCCTCGAGAACGTCGCTCGCTCCTATCCGCAGGGCGAGGGCACGCTGGATGTTTTCCACAATCTGGAACTGACCTTGCGGCCCGGTGAAGTGGTGGCGCTGGTGGGCCCCTCTGGCGCGGGCAAGTCGTCGCTGCTGCACATGGCGGGGCTGCTGGAGTCACCCACGGCTGGTGAAATCTACATCGCCGGTTCGGCCGCATCGAAGCTGGACGAGGCGACGCGCACGCGCATCCGCCGCGACATGATCGGCTTTGTATACCAGGCGCATCATCTTCTGCCCGAATTCACGGCGCTGGAGAACGTGATCCTGCCCCAGCGAATCGCGGGCAAGTCGCGCGCGGAGTCCGAGGCGAACGCAAAGCGCCTGCTCGTGCAGCTGGGATTGGGCGAGCGCCTCACCCATCGCCCGTCGCAGCTTTCGGGTGGCGAGCAGCAGCGCGTGGCCGTCGCCCGCGCGCTGGCGAACAACCCGCGCATCCTTCTGGCCGATGAGCCCACGGGCAACCTCGATCCGCGCACCTCGGGCGGGGTGTTCGACGCGCTGATAAAGCTGGTGCGTTCCGAGGGCCTCGCCGCGTTGATCGCTACGCACAATCTGGAACTCGCAGCCAAAATGGACCGCGCGCTCATCCTGCATGAGGGCCGCCTGATCGACGGCGGAAAGCTCGGCGCGCCGGCCTGAGTGGCGATGCGAACGGCATAGCCTGATTTTCTCGCGCGATTTCAATGAGATAACAGGTTCCGCCGATACGATCACCTTTTGTTCTTGACTCCATGAGAACAAGAGCAGAACATATTTGCCCAATAAGAACGGAGGGCAAGATGATCTGGGCGAAAGACATTGCGGCGGGTTTGGGCCTCCTGGCCTTTGTGGCGTGCTCCTTTGCGCTGGCGACCGTCGCGCAGGCGATGGCCGCGATCTGATTTCCAACCATCTGTGGATGGACGTTTCCCCGCGTCGCTCTTGCGGCGGCGCGCGGCGATGATCGGGGTTCTGGCGATGGAGAATCAGTCTGGCGATGGCGGCGGCCCGAAAACCGGCGAATTTTGTGCACCTGCGGGTGAAGAGCGCCTATTCCCTTCTCGAAGGCGCCATCCGCCCCGGCGAACTCGCGGAGCTGGCGCGCGACAACGCCATGCCGGCCGTCGCGGTTACCGACGCGAACAATCTCTTCGGCGTCTTTGAGATCAGCGAGACGCTGGCGAAACGGGGCGTGCAGCCCATCGTCGGTTGCCTTCTCTCCGTCGATCTGGACGAGACCCCGAAGTCCGCCGGAATGGGCTCGCGCCAGAAGCCGGCGCAGTTGCCGCTGCTGGTGCAGAACGAGGAGGGCTATCGCAACCTCTCCAGGATTCTGAGCCAGGCCTATCTCGGCGCGGAACCTGGCGACTGGCCGCATGTGAAGACGGCGCAACTGGCCGCGAACGCCGGAGGACTGATCTGCCTGACCGGCGGGCCTGGCGGGCCGGTGAATTCCCTGCTCGTGAACGGCCAGCCTGAAGCCGCCGACGAATTGCTCAAGCGCCTCGCCACGATTTTTCCCGGCCGTCTCTATATCGAGTTGCAGCGCCATGGCCTGCCGGATGAGCGCGCCGCCGAAGACGGCCTGATCGAGCGAGCCTACGCGATGGACCTGCCGCTTGTCGCCACCAACGACGTGCATTTCGGAAGCGCGGCAATGTATGAGGCACACGATGCGCTGCTCTGCATTGCGGACGGCACCTATGTCTCGCAATCCGACCGCCGCAAGCTGACGCGCGAGCATCGCTTCAAGTCGGCGGAAGAGATGGCGGTGCAATTCGCCGATCTTCCCGAAGCCATCGAGAACACCATCCAGATCGCCAGGCGCTGCGCCTTCCGCCCGAAGAAGCGCAACCCGATCCTGCCGCAATTTGTGCCCGAGTCCGGCTTGTCGCCGGCGGACGAACTTCGCGCGCAGGCAGAAGCCGGCCTGAAACGCCGCCTTGCCGAGCATGGCACGTTCGCCGACGAGAAGATCTATCGCGACCGGCTCGAGTTCGAGCTCAGCGTCATCATACGAATGGATTTCCCGGGCTACTTCCTGATCGTCTCGGACTTCATGAAGTGGACCCGCGCGAACGGCATTCCCGTCGGCGTGCGCGGTTCCGGCGCCACGTCGCTGGTCGCGTGGTCGCTCGACATCACCAACCTCGACCCCATCCGGTTCGGCCTCCTCTTTGAGCGCTTCCTCAATCCAGAACGCATCTCGATGCCGGACTTCGATATCGACTTCTGCCAGGAGCGGCGCGACGAGGTCGTGCGCTATGTGCAGCACAAATATGGCGAGGACCGCGTCGCGCATATCATCGCGCTAGGTTCATTGCAGGCGCGCGCCGCCGTGCGCGACGTGGGCCGCGTGCTGCAGATGCCGCTGGGCCTTGTCGATCGCATCGCCAAGCTGATCCCCAACCCGCCGGGCAAGCCGGTGTCGTTGAAGGATGCGCTGGAAACCGAGCCGAGGCTGGAGCAGATCGCGGAATCCGAGCCGATCGCATGAAGTTCAGCGCCATGTGCGCCTTCATGGTGCTGTGGTCGATCCTGATCTACTCGCCGATCGCGCACATCATGTGGCAGGGCGACGGGTTGATGTTCA
>DATIVW010000388.1:0-7221 GCA_035465595.1 Rhizomicrobium sp.
GCGCAAGGAGCCGGACGGCGACGAGCGCGTCGGCGAGAATTCCGCCAAGCAGGTCTTCGATCGCCTCGCCGGCACCTGGACCTATTGGGGCTGGAAGGGCGGCTATTTCGACAAGGAAGCGGATGCCCGCGCCTTCTTCGACGAGATGTGCTTCATGCTGGCCACCCAGAAGGCCGCGCCGAACAGCCCGCAATGGTTCAACACCGGGCTTCACTGGGCCTATGGCATCGATGGCCCGAGCCAGGGCCACTACTACGTCGACTACCAGAGCGGCCGGCTGACCAAGTCGCTTTCCGCCTATGAGCATCCGCAGCCGCATGCCTGCTTCATCCAGTCCGTCTCCGACGACCTGGTGAACGACGGCGGCATCATGGACCTGTGGACCCGTGAAGCCCGCCTCTTCAAATACGGCTCGGGCACCGGCACCAACTTCTCCAACCTGCGCGGCGAGAACGAGAAACTCTCCGGCGGCGGCAAGTCGTCCGGCCTGATGAGCTTCCTGAAGATCGGCGATCGCGCGGCGGGCGCCATCAAGTCGGGCGGCACCACGCGCCGCGCCGCCAAGATGGTGATCGTGGACGTCGATCACCCCGATATTGAAGACTTCATCGACTGGAAGGTGATCGAAGAGCAGAAGGTGGCCGCGATGGTCGCCGGCTCCAAGCTCGCCGAGAAGCACCTTGCCGCCATCATGAAGGCCTGCGTGAACTGCGACGGCGCGGGCGATGATTGCTTCGATCCGAAGAAGAACCCTGCCCTTCGCCGCGAAGTGAAGGCCGCGCGCAAGTCCATGATCCCGGACAACTACATCGAGCGCGTCATCAGCTTCGCCAGGCAGGGCTACAAGCAGATCGAGTTCAAGACCTACGACACCGATTGGGATTCCGAGGCCTATCTGTCCGTATCGGGCCAGAACTCCAACAACTCGGTGCGTGTCACAGACGAGTTCCTGAACGCGGTTCTTTCCGACGGCGAATGGAACCTGACGCATCGCCGCAATGGCAAGATCGCCAAGACGGTGAAGGCGCGAGACCTGTGGGAGAAGATCTCCTACGCCGCATGGGCCTGCGCCGATCCGGGCATCCAGTTCCACACCACGGTGAACGACTGGCACACCTGCCCGGCCGGCGGCGAAATCCGCGGGAGCAATCCGTGCTCGGAATACATGTTCCTGGACGACACCGCCTGCAACCTCGCCTCGCTGAACCTGATGCAGTTCCGCAAGGAAGAAGGTGGAAAGTCGGCCTCAAGCAGCGAAGCGGTAGGCAAAACAAAAGTGTTCGACGTCGCCGCGTTCGAACATGCCGTGCGCCTATGGACCATCGTGCTGGAAATCTCGGTGCTGATGGCGCAATTCCCGTCCAAGGAAATCGCGCAGCTCTCTTACGACTACCGCACGCTCGGCCTCGGCTTTGCCAACATCGGCGGCCTCTTGATGTCCGCCGGCATCTCCTATGACAGCCGCGAAGGCCGTGCGATTGCGGGCGCGATCAGCGCGATCATGACCGGCGTGTCCTACGCCACCTCCGCCGAGATGGCAGGCGAGCTTGGCCCGTTCCCGGAATATCCGGCGAACAAGGACCACATGCTGCGCGTCATCCGCAATCATCGCCGCGCCGCGCATGGCGAAGCCGGCGGCTATGAGAAGCTGGCAATCACCCCGGTGCCGCTCGACCACGAAGCCATCGCGCAGAAGGACCTGTCCGATGCCGCGCGCGCCGCATGGGACAGCGCCTTGTCGATGGGCAAGGATTTCGGCTTCCGCAATGCGCAGGCCACCGTCATCGCGCCCACCGGCACGATCGGCCTCGTCATGGACTGCGACACCACGGGCGTGGAGCCGGACTTCGCGCTGGTCAAGTTCAAGACGCTGGCCGGCGGCGGCTACTTCAAGATCATCAACCGCTGCGTGCCCGAAGCCCTCGCCACGCTGGGCTATACGCAAGGCCAGATCGACGACATCGTCGCCTACGCCGTGGGTCACGGCACGCTGGAAGGCGCCAATGCGCTCAGCCACGGCGCGCTGAAGGCCAAGGGCTTCGGCGACGCCGAGATCGCGAAGGTCGAAGCCGCGCTGGAACAGGCCTTCGACATCCGCTTCGTCTTCAACAAATGGACGCTCGGTGAGAATTTCTGCACCGAAGTCCTGAAGATCGACGCCGCCGCGCTCGACGCGCCGGACTTCGACATGCTGAAGACCCTGGGCTTCAGCCGCGCCGAGATCGACGCCGCGAACCTGCATGTCTGCGGCGCGATGACGCTCGAAGGCGCGCCGCACCTGAAGGCGGAGCATCTGCCCGTCTTCGATTGCGCCAATCCCTGCGGCCGCATCGGCACGCGTTCGCTGTCGGTGGAAAGCCACATCCGCATGATGGCAGCTGTGCAGCCCTTCATCTCGGGCGCTATCTCCAAGACCATCAACATGCCGAACAATGCCGGCGTGAAGGAATGCGGCGAGAGCTACCTGCTCTCCTGGAAGCTGGCACTGAAGGCCAACGCGCTCTATCGCGACGGCTCCAAGCTCTCCCAGCCGCTGGCCAGCCAGGTGCTGCAGTTCGACGACGAGGAAGACGAAGCCGAGGAGTTCGCGGCCGCGCCGGTCGCCGCGCGCACCACGGTCGTTACCGAGCGCATCGTGGAGAAAGTCATCGAGCGTGTGGCATCGCACGACCGCGAGAAGCTGCCGACCCGCCGCAAGGGCTACACCCAGAAGGCCATCGTCGGCGGCCACAAGGTCTATCTGCGCACCGGCGAATATGAAGACGGCCGTCCGGGCGAGATCTTCATCGACATGCACAAGGAAGGCGCGGCCTTCCGATCGCTGATGAACAACTTCGCGATCGCGATCTCCATCGGCCTGCAATATGGCGTGCCGCTGGAGGAGTTCGTGGAAGCCTTCACGTTTACCCGCTTCGAGCCGGCAGGCATGGTGATCGGCAACGACTCCATCAAGAACGCGACCTCGGTGCTGGACTACATCTTCCGCGAGCTGGCGGTGTCCTATCTCGGCCGCAACGATCTCGCCCATGTGCAGCCGCATGCCGACGAGGACCTTGGCGGCGGCATGACGGAGGGCGGCGCACCGAAGGAAGTGCCGATCGCGCGCTTCGCCTCCACCGGCTTCACCCGCGGCCAGCTCAAGAGCTTCTCCGTGTTCAAGGGCGGTGCCGTGCCGAAGATGATGGAAGACCACGACCAGCACGAGCACGCACATCTGCACATCCACGAGCCGGACGAGGACGAGGAGCTGCTCGCCGAAACCGTGAGTGATACGCTGACCGAGATCCGTGCCAGCGTGCTCGCCGAGGCCAACAACAACCCGGTCGGCGAAATGGTCAGCGCCATCGGCGCCAGCATGATCCAGCGCACCGAAGTGACGCTCGCGAAAGCCGGCGATGCGCGTCAGCTCGCCGCCAAGCGCGCGGCCGAGGCCCGCATGAAGGGTTTCGAAGGCGATGCCTGTGGCGGCTGCGGAAACTTCACGCTGGTGCGCAATGGAACCTGCATGAAGTGCAACACTTGCGGGTCCACGAGCGGTTGTTCCTGATCCCTTTCACAAGGGGCGTAACCGGAAGGGCGGAGGCGAAAGTCTCCGCCCTTTTCGTTTGAAGGCGATCACTCGGCAGCCAGCGCAGCGGCGGCAGCACGTGCGCCGCGCAACCACCTATCGACGATGGAGGTCACGGCGAGATCGGCGGTGACATTGCAGACCGTGAGAAGTATGTCCGGCAGCGGCACTGCCGCGATCAGAAGTGGCAGCAATCCCAGCGGCAGGCCGAGAAACCCCAGCGCCGCGCCCCAGCTCGCTGCCACAACGGCCGCGCCCGGAAGGCCAGCAATGCCAAGATTGGCCAGGATCAATATCGCGCCGACGATCGCCAGCTTTGCCGGATCGATCGTCATGCCGGCCGCATGCAGCAGCAGGATGACCACCGTGCCCTGGTAGAACGCCACGCCAAATCGGAAGATGCTGACGGCAAGCGGCAGAACCGCGCCGCCGACCGCATCCGAAATGCCAAGCTTGTGCTCGCTGCATTCCAGCATCACCGGCAAGGTCGCCGCCGAGGAGCAAGTGCCTGCGGCCATCGCCTGCGCGCCGAGAACGGCTTTCCCGAACCGGATCGGATTGACGCCGCCCATCAGCCACGCGAGTGCATAGCTCACCGCGATCGCCAGAACCGATGTCAGGCAACTGGCGATGACCAGTTGCGCCAGGAAGCCCGCGATCGCGAAGCCCGTATCGAGCGCAAGCCCGAGCGACAGAACGAAGATGCCCAGGGGCGTGAAGACCAGAACCCATTGCACGATGCGGATCATCGCGTCGGCCAGCCCGTCGATGAATCCCGTCACGGGCGCGTTGCCCGCAATACTGGTGCGCGACGCGGCGAAGCCGAAGATGATCGCAAACACCACAATCGCCGCCATATTGCCTTGCGCGGCGGCTGCCACCGGATTGCTCGGAACCAGGTCGACGATCATGCCGATGATCGTCGGCGGCGCGGTAACCGGTCCCGTGGATGCGGCCATCCACGGCGCCAGAGCATCCGGCGCTACCGGCCAGACCGTCACAAACAGCGCGCCGAACACAAAGCTCAGGATCATTCCGAAAACGAGCAGCCCCAGAAGCAACGGCAGCGTAATGCCGAGCAGCCGCCCGCCACCGCCACTGCGATCGAGCGAGATCATGCCTTTCGCGACCATGGCAAAGATCAGCGGCACAAGCGTCATCTTCAGGGCATTCAGCCAAAGCGTGCCGAGCGGCTGAATCGCATGTCCAAGGTCAACGAGAGTCATATTGCCGGATGCCCGTATCAGTGCGCCAAGCACGATGCCGGCAACCAGCGCGAGAAGCGCCACCAGACTGCGGTTCATGAATACCCCCCAGAAGATGCGGCTCGACTGGCCACAGCGTCCGGCCAGCTTAGGGCGTCCTGCGTGGTGAAACAAAACGAATCAGATATTCCTGCGCATGAGGGCCAAAGAAGGAAGAACAACCCATGCCCAGGCAGCTTGTCGAAGTCATCGGCCGCGACGGCCACGTCATCGAAAGCCATGTCGTGGAACTCGACCACGAGGAATGCATCGACGCGGAATATGAGGAAGTCGCGCTGGTCCTTGCCGAACGGGGCGGCAAGGTGCGCGAAACCGAGCACATTCACCTGCGTGCCCGCTGCGTGAAATAAACCCAATTCACGCAGATGCCGTAAACAGCCCGCCCGTTTTGCCCTATCCTCGGCCGTGCCGCGGCCTCCAGCCGCAAGGGGGCATTTCATGAGCACGTTGTCCGGCGTCAGCCACCGTCTGCACGAGACCGAAGAAAATCTTCTTCATGAACTGCGCCGCGTGCGCCAGAGCGCGCGGCAGGCGCACGGTCAGCTGCAGGCCGCCAAGACCGATCTCACCCTGGGCCAGAAGATCGCGGACAGCGTCGCCTCGAACATGGGGTCGTGGCGCTTCATCATCATCCAGTCCACGATCCTGTTCTTCTGGGTGATGGCGAATGTCACGGCGTGGATCTTCCACTGGGATCCCTACCCCTTCATCCTGCTCAACCTGGCGCTGTCCTTTCAGGCGGCCTATGCGGCGCCTTTCATCATGATGAGCCAGAACCGCCAGCAGGACGTCGACCGGCAGGCTGCGGAGAACGACTACAAGATCAACATCAAGGCGGAACTGGAGATCGAGCTTCTGCACCAGAAGCTCGATCAGATGCGCGAGACCGAAATTATGCGGCTGACGGAAGAAGTCCGCACCCTCACCGAATTGCTGAGGCAGTCCGAAGCACGCCGCACGTAACCCATTGAAACTCTCCGAATTGGAGCGGGCGAATTGCAAGGCCGCGCGCATGGCATTCGCGCGCCCGCATTCCTAGTTTCCATTTACAGTAACACCTGGAGAACCCGCGATGATCGTGCGCATGTGGAAAGGCCTTGTGCCGCAAGAAAAGAAAGCTGCCTATGTCGAGTATCTCCACAAGACCGGCTTGTCCGACTATGCGAACACGCCGGGGAACAAGGGGGTCTTCCTGCTCTGCCGCGATGTCGGCGGCGATGTCGAATTTGTGACCATGACCTATTGGGACAGCGTGGACTCCATCAAGCGCTTTGCCGGCGAAGACTACGAACGCGCCCGCTACTACCCGGAAGACGCGAATTTCCTGCGGTCCTTCGCGCCGACAGTGGATCATTACGAAGTCCTGTCCGCGTCGAACGCTCCCTGAGCCGGAACCGCGCGGGCGCGCGGCGAATTGTTCCCGCATGCCCGCGCTCGACTCCGCCGCCCTGCTCGCCGTGCATTATGATTACCGGCGTAAAGTTTTGCGCGCGACATTCCGCGAGAGCCGGCGGACCTACGACTATTTCAATGTCTCGCCGCTGGAATATGCCCAATTCCTCGAAGCCAAATCCAAGGGCGCGTGGTTCAACGCCCGCATCCGCGACCATTACCCCTTCGCGGAAGTGAAGACGTTCGGCCGCCGGCAGACTGACAAAAAATCGTGATCGGGTTCCACTTGACGGACGGGGTTTCGGCGAGTATTTAACCGGATAGATAATTAACCAAATGGTTTATTACGAATGCACGCGACCGACCGCCTTTCCGAGACGTTCTCGGCCCTGGCCGACCCCACGCGCCGGGCCATCCTGGCCCGCCTGGCGCTGGGCGAGACGTCGGTGAACGAGCTGGCGGAGCCCTTCGACATGAGCCTGCCGGCCATCTCCAAGCATCTGAAGGTGCTGGAGAACGCCGGCCTGATCACCCGCGGGCGCGAGGCGCAGTACCGCCCGGCCCGGCTTGAACCGGAGGCCCTGATGGGCGTCGACGAATGGCTGGAACGCTACCGCAAGCTCTGGAACGAGCGGTTCGACCGCCTCGAGGTCTACCTCAAGGAACTCCAATCCAAGGAGAAGAAGCATGGTCGCAAGCGCCGCAAGTAGCATCCGCCTTGAGCCGAAGGACCGTGTGCTCGTCATCGAGCGCACGTTCAATGCGCCTCGCGAACTGGTGTGGGATGCCTTCACCAGATCCGACCACCTCATCCACTGGATGGGTCCGCGTCCGTACCCGGCGGCTTCGTTCGAGGCCGATGTGCGCGTCGGCGGCAAATGGCGCGGATGCCTGCGCTCCGTCGAAGGCAAGCGCGACCTGTGGCAGGGCGGCAAATATCTTGAAGTCGAGCGCCCGTCTCGCCTCGTCTACACCTTCCAGTGGGACAAGCACGAC
>DATIVW010000389.1:0-9023 GCA_035465595.1 Rhizomicrobium sp.
TTGGCCACGCTCGCCGCCACCACGAACAGGATGGAAGCGAAGAACCAGCGCGACTCGGAGAAATAGGCTTCGCGCAGGTCGATTGTCTCGTTGCCGGTAAAATCCGGCGTGATCAGCGCGGCGCAGAGATAGACCGACACCGGCTGCATCAACACCACCAGGAACTGCGCGAAATTCCAGTGCCGCTCATATTGCAGGCTGAACAGCGCCCACCAGAGCTGTACGGTGATAAGGAAGATCGCCGCCATCTGCACCGGCACGGGCCAATACATCCGCACGCGCCGGCGCGACCGCATCATGGATGCGAAGCCGGACAGCAATTGCGTGAGCCCCAGCCCCAGAACGATGGAATTGAGGACGGAGAGATAGTCGAACGGCGTCACGTTGTGCGGCTTCCGATATCAAGAGCGATCATCATGGCCGTCCCCTGTGGCGCCAGGCTTAGTCCACGAAAAGGAATTCGTCACGGCCGGAACGAGCCCCGGCCATGACGATCCGGTTTTCCCTTACAGCAAATCGCCGCCGCAGGCCGCGGCGGTGGTGCCGTTGGCCTTGAACGCCTTGATCACGTTGCGGCCCGTCGTCCATTTGTGGACGTCGTCCGGGCCATCGACCAGCCGCTGCGAGCGGATATGCGTGTACCACGCGGCCAGCGGCGTATCGCGGCTGTAGCCGAGCGCGCCGTGAAGCTGGATCGCGGTGTCCACCACCTTGTGCACCATGTTGGCGAGATAGACTTTCGCGATGCCGTTCTCGTTGCGCAGGTCCATGCCCTTCTCCGCCTTGTAGGCGATGTGCAGGATCATCAGCCGCGCGATGTAGATCTGCGTCGCGCATTCGGCGAGCATGAACTGCACCGCCTGGCGCTCGTCCAGCTTCTTGCCGAAGGTCGTGCGCTGGGTGATGTGCGCAGTGGCCAGATCGAGCGCGCGCTGCGCCATCGAGACGTTGTGCATGCCGTGGCGCAGGCGCCCGTAAGCGAGGCGATGCTGGCCCATGTTGAAGCCGTTGCCCTCGCCGCCCAGAAGATTCTCCGCCGGCACTTCGAGATCCTTGATCTCGATTTCGGAATGCCCGCCGCCGAGGACGTGACTGAGCGGGCCTTCGATCGCCATCGTCTTGATGTCGCGCTTGATCCTGTAGCCGGGGTTCGGCAGCTCAACCAGGAAGGTGGAGAACTGCTGATGGCGCGGCGAGTTGGGATCGGTTTTCGCCATGACGAGCGCGATGTCGGCAACGCTCGCCGCGGACGAGAACCACTTCTCGCCGTTCAGGATGTAGGCGTCGTTGCCTTTCTTGTCGGCGCGCGTCTGCATACCGGTGGCGTCGGCGCCGGCGGCCTTCTCCGTCATCGAATAGCAGATGCGCTTTTCGCCGTTGAGAAGCGGCTTGAGAAATTTCTCTTTCTGATAATCCGTGCCGTTCTGCAGCAGGGTGAGCATGGTCGCGTCGTCCGGACCTTGCGTGTTCATCGACAGCGCGCCGAGATAGCTCTCGCCAAGCTCCATCTGCACCAGGGCGTTGGCGAGCGGGCCAAGACCCATGCCGCCATATTCCTTCGGGATGAACGGGCACCACAGGCCCTGCGCGCGCGCCTTCTTGCGCAGCTCCGCGAGCGTGGTCTTGTAGTCCGCGCCGTCGAGCAGCTTCTTCTCGGCGGGGCGGCATTCATCTTCCACCCATTGGCGCACCTTCGCGCGAATGGCCTTGGCTTCCGCCGGAATTTCAAAATCGATCGCCATCGTGTCGTTTCCTCAATCTCGGATTTTTCGTTTCCGGGATTGAGGCACAGACCGGCCGACTATTCCAGATCGGGATAGGGGCCTTTGCCGCCGTCGGCGATGAATTTGTCGATGCGGGCTTCCAGAACCGGCATGGGCACCGAGCCCAGCTGCAGCACGGTGTCGTGGAAGGCGCGGATGTTGAATTTGGGGCCGAGCGCGGCTTCCGCCTTCGCGCGCGCCTTCCGTATCGTCATCTCGCCCAGATAATAAGACAGCGCCTGCCCCGGCCACGCGATGTAGCGATCCACTTCCGTCTGGATCTCGTGATCGGGCAGCGCCGTGTACTGGCGCATGTAGTCGACGGCCTGCTGGCGCGTCCAACCCTGGCTATGGATGCCGGTGTCGACGACGAGACGCACCGCGCGCCAGATCTGCCAGCCGAGATAACCGAACTGGTCATAGGCGGTGGGGTACATGCCCATTTCCTGGCCGAGATATTCGCAATAAAGCGCCCAGCCTTCGCCATAGGCAGAGATGTAGGTGTAGCGGCGGAAATCCGGCAGCGTCTTGTCTTCGGCGGCGAGCGGCATCTGGAACGCATGGCCCGGCGCGGATTCATGCAAGGTCAGCGGCCGCAGGTTGAACAGCGGGCGATGCGGCAGGTCGTAGGTGTTCACCAGATAGACGCCCGGCCCGCCGCGGCCCGACGTGTAGAACGGCGCCAGATCGTCCGGCACCGGCTTGATGGCGAAGCGCGTGCGCGGAAGCATCCCGAAATAAGTTGAAGCCTTGCCGTCGAACTCCTTGGCGATCCACGCCGCCTTGTCGAGAAGCTCCTGCGGCGTCTTCGCGTAGAACTGCGGATCGGTGCGCAGGAATTCCTGGAACGCGGCGAAGTCGCCCTTGAAGCCGGTCGATTTCATGACATCGACCATCTGCTGGTGCAGCTTGGCGACTTCGTCGACGCCGATCTGGTGTATCTGCTCCGGCGTCATGTCGAGCGTGGTGTATTCGGTGATCTGCGCCTGATAGAACGCCTTGCCGTTGGGCAGGTCGTCCGCCGCCAGCGTCTTGCGCGCACCCGGCACGTATTCCTCGTTCCAGAATTTCAGCAGCTCGCGATAGACGGGCTGCACCGTGTCGCGGATCACAGTCACCGCTTCGGCGCGCAGGGCCGCCTGCCGGTCGGCCGGAACGCTGCCGATCATCGTCTTGAACGGCTCGTAGAACAGCGAGTCTTCCGGCTTGGCGTTGGTGACGTTGGTGATGGAGGCATCGCGGCCCTCGAGCGTCACCTGCGGCGGTGTGAAGCCGCGCTTCAGGCCCGCGCGCATCTCGTCCATCTCTTCGTGGAAATAGCGCGGGATCTCGCGCATCTGCGCGATCCAGTTCCTGTAATCCTTCTCCGTCTTGAAATCGCTTCGCGCGGTGTAGCCCAGATCGGTCCAGAACGTGGTGTCCGAATTGGCGGGCATTTCATAGGTGCGGAATTTCTGGTCCGCGATCAGCACCTCGATCTGCGGAATGTAGACGTCATAGTTCACCTGCTCCTTGGGCGAGAGCTTGTCGCGCGGGATGGCTTTGGCCTGCTTCAGCACGTCTTCCCAGTAGTGCTGGCGCATCTCCTGCGTGGCGGCGTCCATCCTGGGCAGGTGATCGACGATGCCCTTGTGGCTGTCGTCCTCGCCGCCGGGAAACTGCTCCTCGCGCCATTTCCACTCTTTCGTATAGAGCGCCCTGAACCGCGCATCCGCGCCGGCAGTTTTTTTGGAGGTTGCGGCGTGGCTGGGCAAGGCTGCGGCCGCAATCAGGAGCGCGGCGCCAAGGCCGGTGACGAAACGATGCATGAAATTCCCCTCGTATATCCCAAAGCCTAACCCCGGAATCCGGTCGCGACCAGATAAAGCTCCACCGACTCCGCGCGCGAAGCGGGCGGCTTCACGTGCTTCACGTCGGCGAACATCTTCTTGATGCGCGCGAGCAGATCGCCCGTGGCGCCGCCGCGAAATACCTTGCCGACAAACGCGCCGCCGGGCTTCAGCGTATCCTGCGCCACTTCAAGCGCGATCTCGAACAACGCCAGCGTGCGCAGGTGATCCGTCGCGCGGTGGCCGGTCGTGGGCGCTGCCATATCGGTGAGTACCACGTCGGCGGGGCCGCCCAATGCCGCCTTCAACGTGGCCGGCACATCCGGATCGGTGAGGTCGGCGAGGAACAGCTCCGCGCCCGCGATCGGCTCCATTTCCAGGACATCCGCGCCGACGACCTTTCCGGTGTCGCCCACGCGCGAGACGGCCACCTGCGTCCAGCCGCCGGGCGCCGCGCCCAGGTCGAGCACGCGCGCGCCCTTCTTCAGGAAATGGAATTTGGAATCCAGCTCCAGCAGCTTGAACGCGGCGCGGCTGCGATAGCCCTTGGCCTTGGCTTCGCGCACATAGGGATCATTCAGCTGCCGCTCAAGCCAGCGGTTGGACGAAGCGGTGCGGCGCCTGGACGTCTTCACCCGGGTGCGCATGGCATCGCCCCGTCCCGACGGCCCTCTGTCTGAATTTCGCGCCATGTTTCTTTTCACAATCGCTAAAATTCGACCTTATCCGGCATGCGCTTGATAAGGAACCCATGCGGCGCAGCAAGCTTCGCCAAGAACTCCACAGTACAGAACAGTATTGTTCAACCAAGTGGAAAGTGTGGTGCGCACAAATTCGCGCGGCGGGTTGGAAAGGATTGCGGGGTGAACGCGCTGGTACGAGATCCCGACGCGCTGGCACAGCAGCGCACGAAGGACAGCCTCACCTTCGAGACTGCATGGCGCGCGCTGCCCCGAAGGGGCTGCTTGCCGGACCGGAGCGCGCTGTCCCTGCACGGGTTCAAGAAATTGCTGCCGGACATGGCGCTTATCGACATCCTGCCCGGGACGCCGCCCTCCTCGCGCGTGTGTCTCGTCGGAGAGCGCATTCGCGAGCGCATCCCGTTTCCCGTGATCGGACAGGACTACTTCCACTATGTGCCGGCGCATATGCGGGACACCGCCGAACAGCGCCTGCAAACGCTCGTGCGGCATCCGTGCGGGCTGTGGCAGGTGCTGGGGATCCACTATCAGCGCGGCTTGTTCAAATCGCTGGAGATCACTGCGCTTCCGTTTCGCCGCGAGGAAGGGCCGCCGCAGATCATGGTTCTCGCGGTCTATAGCCGGGGACAGGTCTGCGACGTCCCCACCGATCTGGCGATGATCTCGCTGGACCGCGCGACGGCCACGACCTTTCTGGACATCGGCGCGGGCGTGCCCCGTTGGCCGCCCGCGCCGGACTCCCCGCGGCCCTCGCGCTAGGCTGCCCTGGCGCTTGCGCCCAGAAGCGCGTGCGCCTCTTTCATCATGCCGGCGATGATGGCGCTCACCGGTTCCACCGACTTGATGTTGGCGGAACATTCGCCCGCCGTGAGACAGGCCCATTCGAGATCGGCGTCGAATGCGCGTGTCGGAAGGAGCGCGCTATAGCGCGGAACAGGCACGGTCACGCCGCCGATCTCCGTGGTTCCGATCAACTGGCCTTTGGCGTCCGCAAGCGCCGCCTCCTCGCGGCCCGCCGAGGCGCGAACGGCTTCATTGACCAGTGCGCGCAAAGGCTGACCCGGCCATTCCGGTCCGAAGACGCTCGTCATCGCGGTTCCGCCGGCTTGCGCGTTCACCACGCGGTTTTTGTAGTCGCTGTGCGCATCGGCCTCCCACGACGCAAGGAAGCGCGTGCCGCACAACACGGCATCGGCGCCGCGCAGCAAGGCCGCGGCCATGGCGATACCATCGGATATGCCGCCTGCTGCGATCAGCGGAAGTCGTGGAAACGCGTCGCGAATGGCCGCGAAGAGTACCGACAGCGTGGCCTGCGAGCGGTTGTGGCCGCCGGCTTCCGAGCCCTGGACGACGACGGCTTCCGCACCAAGCTCCACCGCAGCGCGCGCCTCGTCCATCGATCCGATCTGCATCCAGAACGCGACGCCACCGTCCTTGAGCTTTCGCACCTGTGTCTGCGTCGGCGCCTTCCAGAAGAAGACGACGACAGACACGTGTTCTTCTACCAGAACGTCGATATGCGCATCCTCGACGAAATCGCCGATGAGATCGACGCCGAAATTCTTCTCGGTCATGCTTCGCGTGGCATGGATCATCATGCGCAAGCCTTCCGGCGGGACCATTGCGCCGCCGAGAAGGCCAAGGCCGCCCGCATTGGCGACGGCCGCAGCCAATTCCGGACCCGCGACGAATGCCATGCCCGCGTTGACGATGGGCGCCTTCAACTTGAACTGCCGTGTGATGCGTGTGTTGAACATGTGGGTTCTCCGTGTTGCCGGTCACGAGATAGCGGCGCGAAGACCCGCAAGCATCAGGGTGGTGGGCGAAAATCGCCCCACCCGAGTTTGTTCAGCGCGGATGCGAAGCGCAGCATCGCCTCGCGCGCGAGCGGCGCGCCGCGCTCACGCGCGACTTCCGGAAAATGCACGCCGGTTTCATCCTGCACGAGCCAACCCTGCTCGATCAGTTGCGCGACGCGTCTGCGAATGGTCGAAGGCTGCAGGCCGATGACGCGCGCCAATCCGCGGATGCTGACGCGCTGGCCTTTCAGGTCGGCGGCCTTGATGTTGGTGACGATGGCGGAGTTGACGGAATCGCCGAACATCTCGACATGCTGAAGCTCCAGCCCGTTCATCAGCTCTGCGAAGGCGATGACTTCCCGCGCCGGCACGCCGGCATAATGGTCTCGGGTCATTGCGTGTCTCCGCTCGCTGCCCGCCGCCTGGGACATGGGTGGAGGGGACGCCGGTTCTACCAGCCGCTTGCCCGAGGGTCACCGACTGGCTAAAAGCGCCCCCTGCATGGAGCAAACGGCGGGTCGCTGGTTTGACACCGGACCGGCATTTTGATCTAAGCGCCTGATCCAAAACGAAAGTTTTGGGGGATCGTCTAACGGTAGGACCCCAGACTCTGACTCTGGTTGTCTAGGTTCGAATCCTAGTCCCCCAGCCAACGCTCGCGCGCAAACATCGCGCGGACGCGATGGCTGCGCCGCGGGCCGCCTTGCCAATCTTGCACAGTCGGAATTTCACAAGCGATCCGGCAAGCGTTCGCCGCTAACCGTGACGGTGAATGCTCGCGCGGTAAAAACACCTCGCCTTGCTGCCGAAACCGCTCGGCGTGCAGATGTAGGGAGCTGTCCCCAGATAGGGTTCGGCCTCGGGTGCATTGTTCTGCTCGTGCCTCACGTTCGCGGCCTGCGCGTTCTGCGTGCTCTGACTGGCCGTGTCGCCGGCATGGGCCTGCGCGGCAACGATCGAGGCAGCCGCGAGTGCAAGTGCCGTGACTACCGCGAGTTTCGCGCCGTTGCGCAGGGAATTGTAGCGTTTCATCTTCGCTCCACCTTGGGCGGCATGGCCCAGATCCGGGGTTTGGGTTGGCGCGCCACTGCGGACACGCACGCCTTGCCACCACCAGAGTGCGGCGGAAAGGTGAAATTTTCGTTCGATAATTATCTAGGAATGAGCAATTTAGACGCTGGTGTCAAACCAAATCGGCAATATTTTGCCTTCGGGCGGACCGATGCCACTCCCAGGCCGTTCGGACGATGTCCCGAAGTTCCGGAATGGCAGGCGTCCAGCCAAGCACGCTGCGCGCGCGATCGGGGTTGCTGACAAGCGCGGCAGGATCGCCGGCACTGCGCCGCCCGATCGTAAAGGGAATGGCACGGCCAGTAACCTGGCGGACGGTCTCGATCACTTCCAGAACCGAATAGCCCTTGCCCGTGCCCAAATTGAATTCGCCGCTGCGCAAGCTGTTTTCCAATGCCTTCATGGCAAGCACGTGGGCGGCCGCAAGATCACTGACATGAACATAGTCGCGGATGCAGCTTCCGTCCGCGGTATCGTAATCCGTGCCGAAAATCGCGAGGCTCTCGCCCGTTCCCGTGGCGGCCGCTAGCGCCCGCGGGATGATGTGGGTTTCGGGATCGTGAAACTCGCCGATCTCTCCGTCCGGATCGCAGCCCGCCGCGTTGAAGAAGCGCAGGGAAATCCAGTTGAGCCCGTGCGCCTGCTGAAAGTCGCGCAGCATGTTCTCGACCGTCAGTTTGGTCATGCCGTAGGGATTGATCGGCGCTTTCGGCGCGTCTTCATCGATGGGCACGGAGGCAGGCGTGCCGAAGACTGCGCAACTGCTGGAATAGATGACATTCCGGATTTCGTGCTGCTGGGCCGCGCGAAGCAAGTTCAGGGTTCCGGCAACGTTGTTGAGATAATATTTCCCCGGATGAGCGATCGACTCGCGCACATACGCATAGGCGGCGCAGTGAATGATGTTGCGAGGCCGGTATTTCGCGATCACTTCGTCCAGCCGGGCGCGATCCAGGATGTCGCCATGCTCGAATGCGCCCCAGCGCACGGCCCAGCGATGGCCGTTTATCAGGTTGTCATAGACGACCGGCCTGTATCCGGAAGCAGCGAGCACCTTGCATATGTGAGATCCGATGTAGCCCGCGCCGCCGGTTACAAGGACAGCTGGGAGATGATCCTGCGAATGGTTGCTCTCAGGATACGGCATCTTGAACCCCTTGAAACCGGCGCCCGCGACCTAGTGTTTCGGTGCAGAGCGGCGGGCCTTGCGTTTGCTCCGCACATGCCTGGGCGGCGTGATCGCGTTCTTGATCTTGAGATATTCCGCCGAGACTTCGTCGCCCAGCGTGATTTTGCCGATCTCATCTCCCGGCTGTGGGGGAACATGCCCGAAGAGATACCATTGCCCCGCCGGAAGCTCCTGCTGGTAGATGGCGCTGGATCGCCGGTGGACGTAACACGTGAACGTATCGGTACTCTGCCCAAGGGAATGCCACGTCGCGCGAATGCAGAGCTGTCCGTTGTCGCTGACGGACCAGGAGCCATCCGCGTAGGAGGGTCCATCGGCCTCGCGCAACCATGCCTCGAACTTCTGGCCCTGCTCCGCGAAATAGGCCGCGCCATCCTTCCAGTGCCAAGTCTTGCCCGCATAAATCGTGTACAGCTCGGCCCGCGTCAGCACGCCTCCCGACATCGCCTTCACGGCGGCCGGATCGCGTGACACCGGCCAGGCACTCGCGGCCGAAAACCAGACGCAACTCAATGCCAGGACAAGCGCGGCTCGACGGTGCTTCATGGCGGCTCAGGGCATGCCACGGAGCGGATAGTTCGACTCCTTGACCTTCACCACGCGCCAGTCCGGCATGCCGAGATTGTGCGGCCACGGCCACACTTCCTTGTCATTGAAATAGACGACTTCCT
>DATIVW010000390.1:0-3943 GCA_035465595.1 Rhizomicrobium sp.
CTTTTCGCGATGCTCGAGTTGACCAATTGTTCGAAAAGGGATGGGCTTGCGCCACATTGCGGAAACGCAAATAGCCCCGGTTTGTTCCGGTTTTGCGCAAGGTGACGAAACGATCATGAAAATCGATCTCCTCTCGCCCGAGAGCTTCGCCGCCGGTCACCCGCTGGCGCAATATCGCTGGCTGCGGGAGAACGCGCCGGTGTTCTGGCATGAAGAGCCGGAGGGTCCGGGCTTCTGGGCGGTGACGCGATTCAAGGACGTGTGGACGGTCGATCGCGACTTCCAGAATTACTCCTCCGAGCCCACGGTCATGATCCAGGACCCAGCGGCGGAGCAGGCGGCCGGCTTCGGCGGCTACAAGATGATGCTGATGATGGATCCGCCGCAGCACACGGCGTACCGCAAGCTCATCCGCAACGAATTCACCCAGCCCGTCTCGGCCGGCCGCGCGCCGCGGCTGAACGAGCTCGCGCGCCGCATCGTGGACGAAGTGATCGAGCGCGGCGAATGCGATTTCGTTTCGCACATCGCCGGCGAGATGCCTTCTTATGTCATCGCCGAGCTGCTCGGCATTCCGCTGGATGACGGCCGCGAGCTCTACAAGCTCACCGAGGCGATCCACACCGCGCCCGAAGCGCAGGATCCGGGCGCGGGCGGCATGGCGGTGCTGAAGATGTTCGAATATGGCCGCGGCGTGATCGAGGAGAAGCGCGCCCGCCCCAGGGACGATTTGGCCACCAAGCTTCTGCAGGCCGAAGTGGATGGCCACAAGCTGAACGACATCGAGTTCCTGCTGTTCTTCCTGTTGCTGGTGGATGCAGGCGGCGACACCACCCGCAATCTTCTCTCATCCGGCCTGATCGCGCTGTTCGAGAATCCGCAGCAACTCGCCTGGCTGAAGGCCGATCTCGAGGCGTGGCTGCCGTCCGCGCGCGAGGAACTGCTCCGCTACACCACGCCCGTCATCTACATGCGCCGCACGGCGAAGCACGACGTCGTGCTCGCGGGCGAGCGGATCGAGGAAGGCGACAAGGTCGTGATGTATTTCGGATCGGCCAATCGCGATCCGGAAAAGTTCGATGCGCCGGATGCGCTCAACCTTGCGCGCAATCCCAACGAACACATCGCCTTCGGCACCGGCCCGCATGGCTGCCTCGGACAGCACATCGCGCGGCTGGAGATCGATGCCGTGCTGCGCGAAGTTCTGACGCGCATGGATGGGCTGGAGATTTCCGGCGCGGCGGAATGGCTGCCGTCGAATTTCATCTAGGGTCCGAAGCATCTGCCGGTGAAATTCCGGCCCGCACGCCGCGCAGCCTGATCACCTCCCCCTTGTGGGGAGGTCGGAGAGCGAAGCGATCCGGGTGGGGGGGTGATCGTCGCGCGATCCCCCACCCGAAAAATTCTTCGCTGCGCTTCGAATTTTATCGACCTCCCCACAAGGGGAGGTGATTTGCCGTCTAGAATTTCTGCGACACCGATAAACTCACCAGCGGGCTGGAGTCGCCGGTCCGAGTCGTTGCCTCGATATTTCCGGTCCGGTTTCCGAGATAGATGTCGCTGGTCTGGCTGCGCGCGCCGCCGATCAGGCAGTTGGCATTGAGCGACACGACATATCTTCCGGGATTATAGGTGACGAAAGCGCCGACGCCGCTGCCGGTGCGCAGCGATGTCACCTGCGCGGGCTGATAAAAGCTCTGCTCGGTGGCGAGATTTCCGGTCACGCCCCATTCCAGGCGCCGCGCATCGTCCTTGTGCGCGAGCTTCACGCTCGCCTCGCGCGGAATCTCGCCGGACAACCGCCGCGTCTCGCCGGTGATGGGATCGCGGATCTGTGAGCGGCGCAGCGTCGCCTGCGATGAGATCGTCGTGCCGGGCAGGCCGATGCCGGAAAGCGGCATGGATACGCTGGCGTCGAGCTGGCTGCGCGCGCCGCCGGAAATGCTCACCGGCGCGGTGGCGCCGTCCGGGGTCAGGCCCAGCTCGGTCGCGCTTTCGACGCGCGCCTGCGTGACGCTGGCCGACAGCATTCCGCCGCCGTCCAGGGTCTGGCTGACGCTCGCCTGGTTGCGCCATTCGCGATTGGGCGCGATGTGCAGGTCGCTGTCGGGTCCCGCCGCCTGCGCCAGCGCGGCGAAGTCATAAGGGTTGACCGGCGACACGGCATCTTCGCTGCTCACTTTCACCTGTGCGCCGGTCCAGGGCCGCGCGATGGCCGAAGCACTCGGCTCGGCAAAACGATACTGATCGGCGCCGTCGCCCAGGCCGTGCGACGACACGCGCATCTCTTCGGATTTGGCTCCGGCGTTGATCGAGAGCGCCGGAACCGGCGTCCAGTCGGCGTTCGCGTAGATCTGGCGGTCGTCGGCGGTGACGGTATTGGATTGCCGTGCGCCGGCGAGGGGCTGATTGTCCTGCGCCGTGATCGTCCGGCTCTGGCGGATGCCGGTCGTGACGCCGACATTCGCAAGCGGATGCGCGGTGGCGCTCGCCGAGGCCATATTCTGCTCTGTGGTGGCGCTGGTGGCGGCAAGGCCCGTGGGAACCAGCACGCCGTTCTGCCGCGTGTCCTGAATCTGGCTTCCGGCATTGATCGAAAGGGTCACGCCGGCCGGTCCTTTCAGCTTGGAATCGAGGCCGAGCTTGCGAGCGGTCTGGTCGTCGGGCTGCGTAGGGCCTGACGGCGTGGCGGTGAAGGTTCCACTCAGTTTCGCGTCGCCGGCGGCGGTCTGGATGGCGAGGCTGGTCCTGCCCTGCAATCCGCTGCCGTCGGGATTGGCCGCACCGCCGCTCACGTCCACGGCGACGTTGCTGGGCAGCTTGAACGACGGCGCATTCGCGGCAGGTGTTTGGGCGGCATCGGCAAGCGCCGTGCCGGGGATGGCAGCAGCGGCGAAAACCGCCAGGCGCCAGACCTTCGACATCCGATCGTCCTGAATCGTTCGCGCAACGGCACCAGCCCCGCGCGTAGGGGAAGTTTAGTCACAACCCTTCCTGCGCGGCCACTGACTGCAACGTGTATTCAATGCCACGCGCACGAAGAAGTTAGCGCGCGCGCGGCTGCGTGATCTCCGCTTTCCCATAATGCGGTCCGATGCGCCCGTCGCGGATGAAATCGGCCATCATCTGGAAATATCCCGGCACGAAGCGCGTGGAGAGCCGCTCGCCTTTCGGGCCAAGCTCATATTCGGTCATGCCATGTTCCGCGCCGGGATAGACCGCGAGGGTGAAGTCCTTGCCGTCCGCGATCAGCGACTTGATGCGCCTGGAAGTTTCCGCACTTGGCGCTTCCAGATCGTCGCCACCGAGGATCCAGAGCTGCGGCGTGGTGGAAGCACGCAGCGCCGGCATCGGCTCGTAGCGGAACGGCGTATGCCAGTCGAACTGCCTGGCAGCATCGTCGATCTGCTTGCGGTCAAGCGGCAGGATGAAGAACAGGAAATCGCCGTGGACGTCCTTGTACCAAGGCTCATCCTTGTACTTCTGCCGCAGCGCGTCGAATTCCTCGTAGCCTTCCTTGCCGCCGGTCTCGAAGAGATGCTCGCCGGCGCGCGCCAGCTTCAGCGCCTTCACGGTGTCGGCCGCGGAGTGATGGTGGAAATGCATGTCCAGCGCCACGCTTTCCTGGTCTTCCTGCAACACCGTTACCGCAAGGCCGAAGCCCACAATGGAAAAGTCGGCCGCCGTGCGGTTCACGGCCAGCGGCAGAACCCATCCCGCCTCGCTGCCGCCCTGAAACCCAACGCGGCCTGCGCGCGTGCCCGCCAGCCTGCGCGCCTCGTGCAGCGCGGCAACGTCATCGTCGGCGAGCACGCTGAAATCCTGCGTGTATTTTCCGCCCGATGCGCCGGTGCCGCGCTTGTCGAAGACGAAGGCGCCGATGCCCTGCGCCGGGAACATGCGCTGCAGCGCATAGAAGTCGAGCGCGGAGTCATGCTCGGAG
>DATIVW010000391.1:0-4535 GCA_035465595.1 Rhizomicrobium sp.
GTGCCGCCGGACGATCCTGGCGCGCGGGCCGAGCTTCTGCTGCTGTCGCCGTCATTCCTGGTGCCGAGCCTGGAACATAACGGTCTGAGGATCTGGGATACGCTGGCCATCGGCGAGTACCTGCACGAGATTCATCCCGAAAAGGGCTTGTTGCCGAAGGAGAGGGCGGCGCGTGCGCATTGCCGCTCCGTTTCGGGCGAAATGCATGCCGGCTTCGCGAATCTGCGCTCCGCGCTGCCAATGAACCTGAAAGCGCATCATCCCAACTTCAAGATCTGGGGCAATGCCAAGGCTGACATCGCGCGCGTTACGGTGATCTGGAAGGACTGCCTCGAGAAGTATGGCGGCCCCTATCTGTTCGGTGATGCACCGACGATGGCCGACGCGATGTACGCTCCCGTGTGCACGCGCTTCAAGACCTACGACGTGAAGCCGGATCGTCTCTCCCAGGATTACTGCGAAACCGTCCTGGCGATGTCGGACATGATCGAATGGACCGAATCTGCCAAGGATGAGCCCGAAGCGTTGGACGATCTCGAAGCCGAGTTCTGATCTCCCATGATCATAAGCGTCCTCGCCGCAGGTACGCGCGGCGATGCCCAACCGCCGGCGATGCTGTGCCGCGAGCTTGCGCGACGCGGGCACGAAGTGCGCTTCATTGCGCATCACGAATTCGCGAACATGATAGAGGGCAGCGATGTATTGCTGAAACCGCTCCCGGGCGATCTGCGTGCTGAATTCATGAGCCCCGATGCGCAGAAATTCTTCGCTCAAGGCGGAAATCCGCTCGTGTTCCTGCGCTGGTTCTATGACGTGGCAAAGAAATATGCGGCGATAACGACGCCGGAGGTGCGCAGTTATTGCGAGGGTTCCGACATCGTCATGGGCACAGGGCTGATGGACTATTACGCCACGATGATGGCGCAGCTCCTCGGCATCAAGGCCGCGCATGCCTATATGCAGCCCGCCGTGCCAACGCGCGAGTTTCCTTGCGCACTCATCAACGTGCCTCCGTTCGAGATGCCCGGCTGGCTGAACTGGCTGGAGTCCAGGCTCTACTTTGAAATTGCCTGGCTCGGCGCGAGGCCCATTGCAAAATTTGCGCATGGTCTGATCGACCTGCCACCGCCGGGTTGGGACAATCCTACGATGATGGAATTGCATCGCGGCCAGCCGTTCCTGATGGCTTACAGCGAAGCATTCCTGCCGCGACCGAAAGATTGGCCCGATCACGTGGAGGTGACCGGCTTCTGGTTCCAGGACACGCCGCCATCATGGCAACCCCCGCCCGATCTTGTTCGCTTCATCGAGAGCGGGCCGCCGCCGATCTACGCCGGCTTTGGCAGCATGGTGATGAAGAATCCGGAAGCCACGGTGAACATGGTTCTGGAGGCGGTCGCGAAGAACAATGCGCGCGCGGTGATCGCGGAAGGCTGGAGCGGTTACAAGCCGGCACGGCTGCCCGACAATGTGTTCGCTGTGGACGCGATTCCGCATGACTGGCTTCTGCCGAAAATGGCGGCGACCATCCATCACGGAGGCGCCGGCACCACGGGCGCCGGTTTGCGGGCCGGAATCCCGCAGATCGTCGTCCCCTTCGTCGGCGATCAGTTCTTCTGGGGGCTGCAGGTCGAAAAGCGCGGCATTGGCCCGCGGCGCGTTCCGCACAAATCACTGAGCGCCGCAAAGCTGAGCGAAGCTATCAGCGGGGTCCTGAACGATCAGGCCATGCGGAAGAAAGCGGCGGAGATTGGCGAACGCGTGCGCGCCGAAAACGGTCTTGCGCGCGCGGCCGACATCATCGAACGAATGGCCGGGCGCTAGCCGGCCCGATTATTCGTACGCCGTCGAACGCGCCTCGGCGAGAACGGCGCCATCCACGAGCTTCTGGACCACGCCGTAGTTCGTTTTCCCCGTGCCCAGCACCGGCACCTCATCGACGAAAACGATCCGGCGTGGCACGGCGAGATCGGGCACGCCGTGATTGTGCGCCCAACCGATCAAATCCTGCCGCGTCGCATCCTTGTAGGTTGTCGCCAGGACGATCTGCTCGCCCTTGCGCCCGTCTGCGATGGCGACGGCGGCGTGGCTGTGTTCGGGCCAGAGTGCCGAGGCGATGCTCTCGACAACCGCGAGCGAAACGGACTCTCCGCCGATCTTCGCGAAACGTTTCAGCCGGCCCTTGATCGCGATGAAGCCGTCTTCGTCCACCGTCACCACATCGCCGGTATCGTGCCAGCCTTCCTGCGGCGGAACGATCACGCCCGGCGCATCCGGCTTGATGTACCCCAGCATGACGTTGGGACCCTTCACCACGAGCCTTCCGGCATTGGCGATCCCTTCCGCGGGATCGAGCCGCATCTTCATGTTGGCCATCAGCTGCCCGACCGTACCGTGCTTGTTGGCGCCCGGCCGGTTGGCCGCGATGACCGGCGATGCTTCGGTCACGCCATAGCCCTCGAGAAGCTCGATGCCGTGCTTCTTGCGCACGAAAGCGCGCGTCTCGTCGCGCAGCCTTTCGGCGCCGCAGACGGTTAGCCGCAGGCTCTTCAGGTCCCCTGGCTCCGCCGCGCGCGCGTATTGCGTGACGAACGTGTCGGTGGAGACGACAATGGTGGCGCTATGCGCACTGATCCGGCGCACGATCTCATGCGGCTGCAGCGGCGTCGGATGGCATACGACCTTTATGCCGAGCAGCAAGGGCATGATTGAGCCGACCGTCAATCCGAAACAATGGAATGCGGGAAGAGGGTTGAACAGCACGTCCGAAGGATAGAGCGCCAGGTGCGCGCGCACCTGCTCGACGTTGGCGACAAGATTAGTGTGCGACAGCGCGACGCCCTTCGGCTCGCCTTCGGTGCCCGACGTGAAGAGGATCACGGCGGTGGAATCCGGCGCGCTGTGCGCCGACACAAGACTCGGAAGAAACAAACCGACCGCGGCAGAGGCCTTGTCCAGAAGCGACAGGTGCTCGCGGACGTCTTCAAGATAGACGATCGTCGCCAGCTTGGAGAGCTCGTCGATCAGGGACTGGTAGCCGCCCATCTCGACAAAGCGTTTCGCAGTCACGATGCGCTTGACCTGCGCGGTCTTCAGCGCGGACTTGAGCGCTGCAAGCCCGGCTGTGAAGTTCAGCATCGCGGGCACGCGGCCATAGGCCGACAGCGCCAGGAACGTGACGATGGCACCGGCACCCGTGGGCAGCATCACCCCGACGGATTCGCCCGCATGGGTTCCGTGCCGTAGAGCACTTCCCAACGCCAGCGTGCCGCGCATGATGTCGTCATAGGTGCGTTCGCTGTCGTCCACGTCGATGACGCAGACGCGCTTGCCGCCGAACTTGCGCCGCGCCCGCGCAAAGGCGCTGAACACGGTACGTTGCGTACTGGACATGTCGAATGGGACGACGTCTTCGCCGGACGCCGCGGCGACGGTGGCAAGGGTCAAATTTCGCTCCCCAATGTCCGGCGTTGGCCGCCGTCCTTCTTGTCGGCAGAGCCTAGCGCAGTGCCGCCGCGTGGCAAATGGCGCTCACGCCTGGCGCAAGGGGAGGGTGTGCGCGGTATCGAGATATTCCTCCAGCCGCGCGATCCGGCCGTCCTTCACCGTGACGACGAGGCAGGCCGGCATCGAGAATGCATTGCCGTTCGGCAGCGTTCCATGCAGGACGTGCTGCTGTACGTAACCGCCCTCGAATGCATTGCGGCTTTTCACCTCGTAGCGGCGTTTGAACAGGCGCTTGTCCATCCATTTCAGCGTCTTGAGATTCTCGTCGACCGTTTGCGCCACGCCGTCGAAATTGTGCCAGACGCGGGCGTCCGGGGTGTAGCAGTCACGGATGGCGTCGAGGTTGCCGGTTTCGATCGCGCGCATCAGCCGGTCGGCCAGCATGTTCGTTTCGTTTGCGTGGGTCATGGCGCAATGCTTGGCCCTATCTTGGGCGGGGTCAAGCGCGGGTGGTTTCCGGGCAGGAAGCGTCCTATATGTCGGCCATGACCGTGGTCATCGACAAAACCCAGCTCCGCCATCCGGAAAAGGCGCACCGGCCGGATACGCCGACGCTGCGGAAACCCGAGTGGATTCGGGTGAAGGCGCCGGTGTCCAAGGAATACGCCGTTACCAAATCCATCGTCCGCGAGCACAACCTGAAAACGGTGTGCGAGGAGGCGGGCTGCCCGAACATCGGCGAGTGCTGGACCCACCGCCACGCCACCATGATGATCATGGGCGACACGTGCACGCGCGCTTGCGCTTTCTGCAATGTTAAGACGGGCCTGCCGAACGCGCTCGACGCAGAGGAGCCCGCCAACGTGGCCAAGGCGGTCGCCAAGCTGGGGCTGAAGCATGTCGTCATCACGTCGGTGGATCGCGACGACCTGGCGGACGGCGGCGCCGAGCATTTCGCGCGGACGATCAATGCGATCCGCGCGCAATCGCCGGGCACGCCCATCGCAGTGCTGACGCCGGATTTTCTGCGCAAGGTTGGTGCGCTGGTTGTGGTGTTGGCGGGGCGGCGGGTTGTGTTGTTGGTGTTT
>DATIVW010000392.1:0-5075 GCA_035465595.1 Rhizomicrobium sp.
TAAGCCTTGATAACCTGTTTCAGACGCTCTTCGGCGCCCCGATCGCCACCGTTCGCGTCGGGATGAAACCGCTTTACGAGTTCCTTATACCGCGCCTTTATCTCCTGCAAGGTGGCGGATGGCTCCAGCTGCATCGTCTCCAGCGCAACGAGTTGAAGACGCGTCAGTTTGCGCTCCGGCGGACGCGCTTTTGGGCGTTCCGCTACGTCAGAAAATATGCCGAACGGGTCGATCCGGGAGGGGCCGTCATGCCCGTTTCGCATGCGTGCGCCGCGCTTGCCGATCGTCCATGTCGGGCGGTGTCCGGTGAGCGCGTCGACGCGAAACGATTCGATCTCCTTCTCGCTCATGCCGGCGAAGAAGTCCCAATGCTCGTTGTGCTCGCGCGCATGCGCCTGGCAGAGCCAGAGATGTTCGCCCAGGTTGCTGCGCGATTTTGGAACCTTGTGCGCGCCTTCGCCGAGGCAACCGGCGCGGTCGCACTTGCGCGCGGAAACATCCCGAACGGGAACATCCGGCTTGATCCGGATGTCGCGTTTGAAACGCGGTTTTGCGCGCGGGCTTTCCATGCGTCGATTATGGGATCGGAACGTAAAAAAACAAGAAAACGTATCGCTTGACATGCGCCGGGCCGCGTGCCGGAACTGACACATGAGCGTCGCAGACACCATTCGCGAAAAGTTGACGGCGTCTTTTTCGCCAAGAGAGTTAATTGTCGAGGACGAGAGCGCCAGGCATGCCGGCCATTCCGGTTCGCGCCCGGGCGGCGAGACGCACTTCAATGTGCGCATCGTGTCGGATGCGTTCGAGGGCGTCTCGCGCGTCGAGCGGCAGCGCCGCGTCTATGCCGCGCTCGCCGACGAGTTGAAGGGCCGCGTGCACGCGCTGTCGCTCACCACGCTCACGCCGGCTGAGCTGTGGCAGGAACACTAGGCGGCGTCACGCGCAACGCCGTGATCTGGTTGCGCTGGCGGCGCAGGATCTCGAACGTGTAGCCGTAGAACGCGAAACGCTGCTTAGCTTCGGGGATGGTGCGCGCCTCGTGGATGACGAGGCCGGCGATGGTGGTGGCTTCCTCGTCGGGCAAATTCCAGTCCAGCTCGCGGTTGAGGTCGCGGATCGGCGTCCTGCCTTCCACGATATAGGAACCGTCCTTCTGCTTGCGGATGTTGCCGCGCGATTCCGCTTCGCCTTCGTCCGGAATATCGCCCAGGATTTCATCCAGAATGTCCTCCCGGGTGACGATGCCCTGCAATGCGCCGTACTCGTCCACCACGAAAGCGAAATGCGAGCGCTGGGCGCGGAAGGCACGGAGCTGTTCCTCCAGCGTCGTCGTGTCGGGCACGAACCAGGGCTCGTGCATGAGCGCCAGGATGTCGAAGCCGTCGAAGTTGCCGGCGCGCTGCGCATACTCGCGAACGACTTCGGCGGCGCGCAGCACGCCGATGATGTTTTCGGGCGTGCCGCGGTAGACCGGCGTGCGCGTGTGCTCCGCGGCGATCAGTTCCTCGAAGATCTGCGCCGGTGGAAGGTCGGCATCGACCGCCACCATGCTGCGGCGATGGACCATCACGTCGGCGATCTGCAATTCGCGCAGGTCCAGGACGCCGGTGATCATGTCGCGGTGTTCCCGGCCGACGGCCCCTTCCTCGTGATGCAGGTTCACGGTGCCGCGGATTTCCTCGTGGGAGTCCATCAGTTCCCCGGACTCTTCCTGCCGGATGCCCACGAGGCGCAGCATCCGCCACACCAGCCACTGCACCGCGCCTACGACGGGCGCGAGCACGCCGACGATCAGGCGCATGGGCTGGGCCACGGCCAGAGCGAAGCGGTCGGTGCGCGCGATCGCCAGCGTCTTCGGCAGAACCTCCGCGAACATCAGGATCAGGATCGTCATGACCGCAGTGGCGATTGCGACGGCGCGCTCGCCGAACTGGGATTCCAGCACCCAGGTGGCGAACGAGGACGCGAGGATGTTGAGGAAGGTATTGCCCAGGAGGATCGCGCCGATCACCCGTTCCCGGTCGCCGACGAGATGGTTCACATCGCGCGCGGATTTCGATCCGTCCTTCTCCAGCTGGTGCATGCGCCCGCGCGACACTGCGGTGAGCGCGGTTTCGGATCCGGAGAAGAACCCGGACACGATCAGCAGCAGCAGGATAACTCCGGCGGCGGCGAGAAGGGCGGTACCCATGTTGAAATCCCCGATTGGGTCTAGCTGGACAATATTTCGCGCACGGCATCCATCGGCACGTCGCTCGCGGTGAAGGCATGGCCAAGGCCCCTGGCGAGGACGAATGTGAGCCTGCCATCCTTCACCTTCTTGTCGTGCGCCATGGCGGCGATGAGCGTGTCGGCATCCGGCCGCGTGCCGGGTATGTCGGAGATCGAGGCGGGCAGGCCCACCGCCTTGAGATGTTTCGCGAAGCGTTGCGCGTCTGCCGGCGGCGCGTCGCCGAGCTTCGCCGAAAGCTGCAGCGCCAACACGGTTCCGATGGCGACGCTCTCGCCATGCAGCAGCCGGTCCGAAAAACCGGTGGCCGCTTCCAGCGCGTGGCCGAAGGTATGGCCGAGATTGAGCAGCGCGCGTTCGCCGGCCTCGCGTTCGTCGCGCGCCACGATATCGGCTTTCATCTTGCAGGAATGCGCCACGATATGCGCAAGTGCCGCGTTGTCGCCCGCCAGCGCCTTCGCGCCGTTCGCTTCGAGCCAGTTGAAAAAGGCCGCATCGCCCAGGGCGCCATATTTCGCGACTTCCGCATAGCCGGCAAGGAGTTCCCGTCTGGGCAGCGTCTTCAGCGTCGCGATGTCCGCGATCACGATACGCGGCTGGTGGAACATGCCGACGAGGTTCTTGCCTTGCGGCACGTTGATCGCCGTCTTGCCGCCAACAGACGAATCCACCTGCGAAAGGAGCGTTGTGGGAATTTGCGCGAAATCGACGCCGCGTTTCAGAACGCCCGACGCGAAGCCGACAAGATCGCCGATGACGCCGCCGCCGAGCGCCACGATCAATCCGCCGCGATCCACGTTCGCGCGCAGCAATTCGCCGGTGAGTTTCTCCAACCCCGCAAAACTTTTCGTACCTTCTCCGGGCTCCAGAACGATGGGTAGCGCTTTGATGTTCGCTTTGGCCAACGATGCGATCAGCGGATCGAGATGCAGCTTGGCGACATGCGCATCCGTCACCACTGGCACCGTGCCGCGTGCGAAAGGTGCGAGCAGGGCGCCCGCCTCCGCGAGCAGGCCGTCCCCGGCCAGGATGTCATAACTGCGGTCTCCGAGGCCGACGCGGATGGTCTCGCTCATGCCGCCTCCAGCAGACCGCGGTCCTTGAGCATGGCTATGATGCGCTCGACGGCCATCTGGTGCGGACCGTCTTCGCTGTTTACCGTCAGGTCGGCCAGCGCGTAGAGCGGTTCGCGCTCTTTCAACAGCCGGGCCATGATCTCGGCCGGGTCGCCATCTTTCAGCATGGGGCGCGTATCGCGCCGCCCGACACGTTCCACCAGGACGCTCAACGACACCTTGATCCAGACGGACACGGCATCGCTTTTGATTCGCGCCCGCGTTTCGTCATCCGCGAAGGCGCCGCCGCCCGTCGCCAGAACATGGGGGGAGAGGCCCAGCAGCCGCGCGATGACCTTGCGCTCGCCATCGCGGAAGGCCGCCTCGCCGAATCTGGCGAAGATTTCATTGATGGAACACCCCGCGGCCTGCTCGATTTCCGCGTCGGCATCGCGGAATTCCACGCCCAGCCGTGCGGCAAGCCTGCGGCCCAGCGAGCTTTTGCCCGCGCCCATCATGCCCACCAATGCCACCGTACATTTCAGCCCACTCATGGGCTTTCGATTACAACACTTGCGCCGCCCGCGCCATTTCCGCCACAACGGGGTCGGGGGAAAGGAGGTCGAAATGCGCGAGACCAACTGGACTGCCCGAATCATCGCAGGGGCGATTGTGGCGATCGTCGTTGGCGTGCTGGTCGGCGGCTATGTCGTGAGTACCCGCGAGCCGGCGCAGCAGCACATGCAGGAAGCCGTTCCGAATGACCGCCTCCCGGGCTGAGCGTTCGTCTTCCGGCATTATCGAGAATTTTCTCGACATGATGAGCGCCGAGCGTGGCGCCAGCCGCAATACGCTCTCCGCCTATGCCCGCGATTTGACGGATTTCGCCGGTTCGCTCGCGCGGCACGGCGGCTCCATTCGCGATGCCGACCATGTGGCGGTGAAGAAATATCTGGCTTCCCTGTCCGGCAGTGGGCTGGCGCCCTCATCGCAGGCGCGCAAACTTTCGGCATTGCGCCAGTTTTACGGGTTCCTTTACGCGGAAGGAATCCGTGGCGACGATCCGACCAATGCCATCGAAGCGCCCAGGCGCGGGCGCGTGCTGCCGAAAATTCTTTCCGAGAGCGACGTCGAACGTCTGATCGAAACCGCCCGCGCGGAGACGAAGAAGGAAAAGCGGAGCGAGGAAGCAACACGGCTGCTCTGCATGGTGGAGGTCCTCTATGCCTCCGGTCTGCGCGTATCCGAACTGGTGACCTTGCCGCTGGCCGCTGTTACCGGCCGGCAAGGCTTCATCTATGTACGCGGCAAGGGCAACAAGGAGCGCATGGCGCCGCTGAATGAATCTGCACGGAATGTCATCGCCGATTATCTGAAGGTGCGCGAGAAATTCACCGATGGCATCAGCCGGTTTCTCTTCGCATCACGGGCGGCGAGCGGGCATATCACGCGGCGGCGCTGCCATCAGATGTTGAAGGAACTGGCGGTGAAGGCAGGCGTCGACCCCGGCAAGCTGTCGCCGCATGTGTTGCGCCATGCCTTTGCGACGCATCTGGTGGAGGGCGGCGCGGATCTGCGCAGCGTTCAGACAATGCTCGGCCATGCCGACATTGCGACCACGCAAATCTACACCCATGTCGCGGGAGATCGTCTGAAGCAGACCGTTCAGTCCGCGCATCCGCTGGCGCGCAGGAAACTGGACAAAACGCGCGGTTGACGGACAGGGCTGCGCAAGCGAGCCTCGCACCCTATTTTGTGGAGCATTTGCCGTGAGCTTTACGCCTGTC
>DATIVW010000393.1:0-11705 GCA_035465595.1 Rhizomicrobium sp.
TCGAGCAAAGCGAACAGCTGGCCAGCTAAGCCCCTGTGGAACAAGACATTTCCGTCAATCTGGACGCCGCCGAAACCATTTGCCGGGGGCGGCAGGGGTCTGTATAAACCCGCCCGCTCAGTGTGAGGGCGAGTCATCTAACCGGGGTGTGCCCAATGGGTGTTGAACTGCCGTCTGGTTACAAGCCGTCGGAAAACGAACCCTTTATGAACGAGCGGCAGCGCGAATATTTCCGCCGCAAGCTGCTTTCGTGGAAGGATGACATCCTTCGCGAAAGCCGCGAGACCATCCAGAACCTGCAGGCCGAGACAACGCCGTTCGCCGATCTCGCCGACCGCGCCTCCACCGAAGCAGAGCGCCAGCTCGAACTTCGCACCCGCGACCGCCAGCGCAAGCTGATCGCCAAGATCGACGCCGCGCTGCGACGCATCGAGGACGGGTCCTATGGATTCTGCGAGGAGACCGGCGAGCCGATCGCGCTGAAGCGCCTGGACGCGCGCCCGATCGCGACGCTGTCGATCGAAGCGCAGGAGCGCCATGAGCGCCGCGAGAAGGTCTACAAGGACGATTGAATCTCTTCCCCCGTTTGCGGGGGAAGTGCCGCAAGGCGGCGAAGGGGGATCGTCCCTCAACATACCCAAAAGCGAACGGCCGGATTCATCGCCCGGCCGTTTGCTTTTGCACTGCCCCTTTTAAATTTAGAACGACGAATTCAGAACGGCATCAGCACGTCGAACAGCTGGCTGCCATAGCGCGGCTGCTGCATGTCGGTGATCTGGCCCTTGCCGCCGTAAGCGACGCGCGCCTCGGCAATCTGCGACAGGCTCACCGTGTTGTCGCTGGTGATGTCTTCAGGGCGCACGATGCCGGAGATCTGCAGGTCGCGCAGCTCGTAGTTCACGCGCACCTGCTGGTGGCCGTTCACGACGAGGTTGCCGTTGGGCAGGACCTGGGTGACGAGGCCGGCCAGCGTCAGGTTCACGTTTTCCGAACGATCCACCGAGCCCGCGCCGACATTCGACGTGTCCGAGCCCATCTTCACAAGGCTGGTCGGATCTGCGGCGTTTGGAAGCGCTTTCTGCAGTTCGCTTTCCAGGCCGAAGAAATTGGTGAGGCCCGCATTGTCCGAATTGGTGCGGCTGCGCGAGGTGGTGTCGGAGATCTTGGCGGCATCGGCGATGGAGATGTCGATGGTCAGGATGTCGCCGACATGGCTTGCGCGCGGATCGTGGAAGAAGCTTCGCGCGCCCGGCGTCCACAGCGAGTTGGCCATGTGCGGGCCAAGCGGTCCCTGTTCGGTCGGCATCGTCACCGGCTGATAGCCGGGTTGCGCGATCGGGTTGGAGATCGGCGCCAGGTCGGGAGCTTCGCCGATGCTCTTCACCCGGTCGACGGCGGAGCAGGCGCTCAGCGCGACGGCGAGGGCGGCAAGGCAAGCGGACTGTTTCAGCATTGCGCGGGTCATGGCGGTCACTTCTGCAGGGATGCGAGCTGGGTGATGGTGGTGGAGGCGTCTCCGGCGCGCACCGTGCCGGCGCCGGTCACGATGCAGGTGATCTGGCGATAGGAGATCGGGTTCAATACCGTCACGGTCTCGCCCATGCCGCCTTCGCTCATTGCCTTGCCGGTGGCGGTGAGCGTGATGCCCGGCGCCATGAAGTTCATCGTCACCATGGAGCCCTTGGTGACCAGGATGGGCTTGCGCACATCGTCCGGACGCACCGGCTCGCCGGCGCGCAGCACGCGGCGCGCTTCCATGCCGTCGAGGTCGTTCATCGAGGTGACGATCCCCGCCTGCACGGACGAAGGATCGACCGTCAGGTAGGACAGATCGGAATCGGAAATCGTCGTGCCGCGCGGAATGGAATGCGACGGAACCACGATGCGCATGTCGGCGACGCCGCTGGCGAGCGCCATGTTGGCGAACAGCGGCAATGCCAGGACGGCGAGAGCCAGGATCAGGGCGCGGCCGATCATCACGAACCTCCCATGCGAGACGTCGTCTGCATCATGTCGTCGGCGGCGGTGACCACCTTGGAATTCATTTCATAGGCGCGCTGCGCGGTGATGAGCGCGGTCACCTCTTCCACCGGATTGACATTGGCGGTTTCGAGGTAGCCCTGCTGGATCGTGCCGTAGCCGGCCGATCCGGGAACGCCGGCCTGCGCCGAGCCGGACGATGCGGTCTCGGTGAAGAGGTTGTCGCCCTGCGCGGCAAGGCCGCCTTCGTTCGGAAAACGCACGAGCTCGAGCTGCCCCAGCGCCTGCGGCGCGGCCTGGCTGGGCAGCGATGCCTGCACCTGGCCTTGCGCGTTCACGGTGACGCTGAGCGCGTTGGACGGCACGGCGATGCCGGGCGCGACGGTGTAGCCCTTGTCGGTGACGATCTGTCCTTCGGGCGAGAGCGCGAAATTGCCCGCGCGGGTGTAGGCGTCGGTGCCGTCGGGCATGGTGATGTGGAAATAGCCCGAACCCTGGATCATGAGATCATAAGGGTTTCCGGTGTTCGCGGCGTCGCCCTGCGTCATGATGCGGCTGATGGCGGCGGTGCGCACGCCCGAGCCGAGCTGGATGCCCATCGGCAGCACCGTTCCGGAGTCCGAGGTCTGCGCGCCGGCCTGCTCGATGTTCTGGTAGAGCAGGTCCTGGAATTCGGCGCGCTGCTGCTTGAAACCGGTCGTGTTCATGTTCGCGAGATTGTTCGCGATGACTTCGACATTGGTCTGCTGCGCCAGCATTCCGGTCGATGCAATGGAAAGGGCTCGCATTTCTATTCTCCTTAATTCGGGGCGCTGCCGAGCTTGTCGATGGCGTTGCGCATGAGATCTTCCTGGCTTTGAGCGAGGTTCGCCGTCGTCTGGTAGGCGCGCAGCACTTCGAGCATGTGCGAGATTTCCAGAACCGGCTGCACGTTGGATTCTTCGAGGCTGCCTTGCGCGATCACCGGGTTCTCGACTGCGGTGGGCTGCTGGTCGGTGGAGTAAAGGCTCGCGCCTTCCTTCTTCAGCGCCGCCTCGTTGGCGAAGGTGACGAGCTTGATCTTGCCGAGCTGCCCGCGCGCGCCGGTGATGGTGCCGTCCTGCGCGACATGGATGTCGCCGTCATCGTTGGTGACGGTCACCGCGCCGCCATCGGCCTGCAGCACGCCGCCGTCCTCGGTGACGACCTGTCCGTTGGCGTCCAGTGTGAAATGGCCGTTGCGGGTGTAGCGGTCGCCGCTCGGCGTCTGGACCGTGAAGTAGCCCTTGCCGGTGATGGCGAGGTCGAACGTCGCGCCGGTGTGGGTGATTGCGCCCTGCGTGAGATCGCGCAGCGTGCCCTTGTCCTGCACGAAGCTGATCTGCTGCGGGCCGGTTTCGCCTTCCGCGGGCTGGGTCTGCTGGAGGTATTCCTCGAACTTCATCGACTCGCGCTTGAACGCGGGCGTGTTGATGTTCGCAATGTTGTTCGCGATCACGTCCATCGAGCGATAGGACGCGAGTTGCTGCGAAAGAGAGACGAGTAGCGTATTGTCCATAGGCCTGCCGGATCCTTTCTGGTCCGTCACGGCGGAATGGAGTGCAGCGCCTGTGCCATCGCCAAAGGCGCGGTTTTGCTGGCTTTTTTGAAAGTCTGTTCGGAGCTTCGGCAAAACCTGCCGGGCGATCCCTGCCCAAGCCGGCGATTTGAACCACTCCTTAACCACGTCCTCGTAAGTTTTCCTCACGGCGCATGGTGAACCATGCGTAAAGAGGGAGCTTGCCGCGCATGGCCAACGAAGACGCCGAGGAAATCGAACAGGATTCCGACGCAGCCGCGCCCGAAGGCGAAGGCGGCGAGGCGCCAAAGCAAGGTTTCGTTAAGAAACTGCTCGGCAACAGGAAGATGCTGATCATCGTCGGTGCCGCCACGCTGCTGGTGCTCGGCGGTGGCGGCGCAGGCGCCTACTTCTTCCTCTTCAGCGGATCGGGCGATGCGGGCGCGAAGACCGCGGACGGCAAGCCCGTCCCGCCGCCCATCGTGGCGCCGCAGGTCGCGTTCTACGAAATGCCCGACATCGTCGTGAACATCCAGTCGGCGGACGGCAATCCCGCTTATCTGAAACTTGCCGTCGCGCTGGAACTGACCGGTGCCGACGAGAAGGCCGGCATCCAGCCCCTGATGCCGCGCGTGGTCGACCAGTTCCAGGGCTATCTGCGCGAGCTGCGCGTGGACGACCTCAAGGGGTCGGCCGGCGTGTTGCGCCTCAAGGAGGAACTGCTTCGCCGCATCAACGTCGCCACCGCCCCCTTCGCGGTCAAGGACGTGCTGCTCAAGGAAATGATCGTTCAATAAGGCTGGGAAATGGCTGACGATACCGAAAATACCAATACCACAGAGACCGACGCCGCGGCCGAGCGCATCACGCCCGTCACCGAAGGTTCTGTCGCCTCGTCCGAGCGCGTGCTCAACCAGGACGAGATCGACAGCCTCCTGGGCTTCGACGTCAACGACGACACGCTGCAGGACAAGTCCGGCGTGCGCGCCATCATCAATTCCGCGCTCGTTTCCTATGAGCGTCTGCCGATGCTGGAAATCGTCTTCGACCGCCTGGTGCGGCTGATGACGACGAGCTTGCGCAATTTCACGTCCGACAACGTGGAAGTGAGCCTGGACAACATCACCTCCATCCGTTTCGGCGATTACCTGAACTCGATCCCGCTGCCCGCGATCCTCGCGGTGTTCCGCGCCGAGCAGCTCGACAATTACGGTCTCTTCACGGTCGATTCCAATCTGATCTATTCCATCGTGGACGTGCTGCTCGGCGGCCGCCGCGGCTCCGCAGCGATGCGCATCGAGGGCCGTCCCTACACCACCATCGAGCGCACGCTCGTCCAGCGCATGATCGAAGTGATCATGAACGACATGGTGCAGGCGTTCGAGCCGCTGGCGCCGGTGAATTTCACGCTGGACCGTCTCGAGACCAATCCGCGCTTTGCCGCCATCGCGCGTCCCGCGAACGCCGCCATCCTCGTCAAGCTGCGCATCGACATGGAAGACCGCGGCGGGCGCACCGAATTGCTCCTGCCCTACGCGACGCTGGAGCCGATCCGCAAGCTGCTCCTGCAGCAGTTCATGGGCGAGAAGTTCGGCCGCGACTCCATCTGGGAAGGCCATCTTGCCACCGAGCTGTGGTCCACGCGCGTGGAGATCGACGCGATCCTCGACGAGCAGATCATGTCGCTCAACAAGATCATGAACATGCAGGTCGGCGAGACAATCATGCTCAATGCCACGCCGGAATCGAAGATCGAGATGCGCTGCGGCGGGGTTCCACTGCTGCGCGGGCGCATGGGCCGCGTCGGTTCGTCCGTCTCGGTCCGCGTCGATGAAGCGGTGCAACGCACAGATGCCTCGAAGGGGCTTTGAACATGCAGACGATGAACATCTCCCTGATCGTTGAACTGGGTCTCTCCGCGCTGCTGCTGGCGACGATCGTCTATTGCGCGGTCCTTGAGCGCCGCCTGTCGGCGCTGCGCAAGGGCCAGGACGGGTTGAAGGACACCATCGCCCAGCTCAACAAGGCGATCATCGACGCCGGCGCCTCGATGCGCATGCTCAAATCCACCGCCGCCGGCGCCGCCGAAGCACTGGACGAGCGCATCAGCCGCGGCCGTTCCATCGCCGACGAGCTTTCCATCCTCACCGCCTCGGGCGACCGCATCGCCGAGCGCATGAGCGAGCGCGGCGCGCCGTCGCGCGCCGGCAACGTGTCCGCAATGCCTGCTTCTCTCGCCGCGCGCATGGAAGCCCTGAAACCGCAAGCCCTGAGGAATGTCCGGTGAAGAATCCGTCGCGTTTTTTCCGGCTTCTGCCCGCCGTCATTCTCGTCGGCGGCGGCTTGTTCGTTCTGAAGAGCGTGGACCTTGTGCAGGACGCCCGCGCGCAGACCGCGATGACCGGCCAGGCGTCCGCGCCCGAGCCCAAGGACACCACGCGCGTTGCCGTTACCGATCCGGTGATCGATGATTCCGAATCCAACAGCGCGGCGGAAATCGACGTGCTGACCTCGCTGTCCAAGCGCCGCCAGGAACTGGATGCACGCGAGCAGTCGCTCAACATGCAGGCCAACCTGATCGCCGCCGCCGAAGACCGGGTGGACGGCAAGATCGCCACGCTGAAGGGCCTTCAGGCGGCGATGCAGTCCCTGCTCGGCCAGCGCGATGCCGCCGAGCAGGCGCAGCTGACCGCGCTGGTGAAGAGCTATTCCTCGATGAAGCCCGCCGATGCCGCGCGCATCTTCAACTCGCTGGATGAAACGGTGGAGCTCAACGTCGCCGCCGCGATGAAGTCCGATGTGCTGGGTGCGATCCTCGCCAAGATGCAGCCGGAGGCGGCGCAGAAGCTCACCGTGCGCCTCGCCAATCGCCTGAAGGTTCCGGAGGTGGCGCCCGCCGCCGTCGCCGCGGCCACCACGCCGGAAGCGCCGCAGCAGATCGCTCCGGTCGATCCCGCGCAGACGCAGTCCGCCGCCGCTCCGGCGCAAGCCGCCGCAGCGCAGCCTTCGCCCGCCAACACCGCCGCGCCCGCCGCGCCGCCGCCCGCGCAAACCGCGAGCACGGCCGCACCTGCCGCCAAGCCTGCCCAGGCGACCGCCGCGCCGAAGCCGCTGCAAACCGCGCCGGCAACAGCGCAGCCCAAGCAGCAGGCATCGGCCACGCCGCCCGCGCAACCGAAGGCGGCTCCAGCCAACGCCACCGCAAAACCGGACACGAAGCAGCAGGCCGCCGCCACCAAGACACCGCCTGCGACGCAGCCGGATGCGAAGGCCAAGGGCGGCTGACGCCAAGACGAACATCGCCCGAATCACCGACACTGACGGGTGGGGAATGAGCGAAGACGGGGCATGACCAGGTTCGGAAAAGCGGTTGCGATGCTGGCGGCGCTCTGCGCCTTTGCCGGCACGCCGGCTTTTGCCGACAGCGTCAGCACGGAGGCGGATGGCGGCTATGGCCGCATCGTGTTCACCTTCGATCCCGCCGCGCATGTCAGCGCGCAGATGACCAGCGGCGTCGTCACCGTCACGACCGACCGCAAGATGGCGATCGACCCCGCCGCGATCGCGCGCGGCTTCGATGCTTATGTTTCCACCGCCCGCCTCGACGCGAGCGGCACGACCTTGCGCATCGCGCTGTCGCAGGATGCCAAGCTGCACACCAGCGCGTCGGCCAACCGTTTCGCCGTGGATCTGGTGCCGCCAAGCTTTACCGGTGCGGTGCCCAATCTGCCGCCGCCGGCGCCCAGGGTCGCGCCGCCTTCGGACGTCGCCAAACTGCCGCCGCTGTCTGTCCGCGCCGGCGCCTATGCGGGTTTCTCGCGCATCGTGTTCGACTGGACGAAGACAGTGCCCTACACGATCACGCCCGGCACGGGCCATCTCACCGTCCGCTTTGAAGCGGCGCAGCGCCCGGATTTCGCGGCGTTCGAGCGCATCGCGCCGCCCTGGGTGAAGCTCGCCGGATGGCGCGTGGAGAACGGCGGCACGGTGGTGGAGTTCACCGCCGATCCCGGCTCGCGCTATCACGATTTCCGCGATGGCGCCCATTTCGTGCTCGACATCCTCTCGCCGAAGACCGACGCCGATGCCTACCGGCCGCCAGGCGACAAGGGCGGCGTGGCGGTGAAATCGCTGCTCGCCGCGAACACGTCTCCCCCGAAAGCAGATTCGAAACCCGACGCTGCCAAGGCCGCCGCGGCGGCGCAGGCGCTTGTGGATGCGCAGAGCAAAGCGCCCGCAACAGCTGACGCAAAAACCGCCGCTTCACCGGCCTCGCCGCAGCAGACTGCAGATTCTACGGCGACGTCACAGGTTCCCGCGCCCGCGCCGATCTCCGCCGGCGGCACGCGCACGCGCGACGGCGCGGTCATCATGTTCGCCAACGCCGCTTACCATCCGACGGCGGTGTTCGAGCGCGGCGCGACGGTGTGGATCGTGCTCGACGGCGCGCCGCCCATCGACATCGACAAGCTGCGCACGGCGCTGGGCGATTTCCCCGCTGCGCTCGACGTTTCCTCCAGCGACGGCACCAGCCTCGTGCGCGTCACGCTCAAGCAGCCCGAACAGGTTTCGGCGGATGCGGTGGCGGGCAATCTGAAAGTCACCATCGCGCCGCAGATCGGCAAGCAGCCCATCGCCATCGGTTTCGTGCGCAATGACGATGCGCCCAACGGCGCCTATCTCACCACGCTCGTTCCGGGCGCATTGCGCGCGATCACCATGGCCGATCCCAATGTCGGCGACAGCCTCGTCGTGATCCCCGCCATTCCCGGCCGCGGCATGGTCGCGCAGAAAAGCTTCGTCGATTTCAACGCCATCCCGACAGCCGCCGGTCTTGTGATCGCGCCGCTGGCCGACGACGTCGCCGTCGCGGTCAATCAGTCGCGCATCCGCATCGGCCGCCCGAACGGTTTGGTGCTCAACGCCAATCTCGCGGTGGCGGCGCAGACGCCGTCGGATCTCGCGCGCCCCGGCGACGGCCCCGCCTTCATCGATTTCGCGACATGGGCGAAGGCGCCGGGCAAGGGCTTCCTGGATTCGGAGCGCCGCCTGCGCGCGATGATCACCAAACAGAAACCGCAGGACGTGAATCACGCGCGGCTCGTGCTGGCGCGCTTCTATGTTGCCAATCAGTTCGCCGCCGAGGCGCTCGGCCTAGTCGATCTCATGCAGGCGACGGACGCGACGCTGCAGGGCGATCCGCAATTGCAGATGATCCGCGCCGCAGCCGATTTCATGATGGGCCGCTACAGCGACGCCCACAACATCCTCTCCGCCAGCGCCTTCGACAACGATCCGCATGCCGCCTACTGGCGCGGGCTGACGGCGGCGGCGCTGGGCGATGAAGCCGGCGCGCGCCAGGCGCTGATGATCGCCGATCCGGTGCTCTCGCATTACCCGGCGGATTGGCAAAGCCGCGCGCGCATCGCCGAGGCCGAAGCGGCGCTCGCCGCGGGAAGCCTCGAAAGCGCCGACGCCGCGCTGTCGCGTTTGCCGCGCGACCTGCCCAAGCCCCTGCTGCTCGACTCCGAAATCGCGCGCGCCAAGCTCTATGCGCGCGAGAACCGCAAGCGCGATGCCTTCGCGCTGTTCGACGCGGTGGAGAACAGCGGCGATGAAAGCGCCGCGGCGCGGGCCATCTATGCCCATGTCGAGGCGGGCCTCGAAACCAGGACGATGCCGGTCACGACCGCCATCGATATGCTCGAGAAGCTGCGCTATCGCTGGCGCGGCGACGCGCTGGAGCTGAAGACCCTGCGCAAGCTCGGCGCGCTCTATTTCCAGACGCAGCACTGGCGCGAAGGATTGCAGGTGCTGCGCATTGCCGCCCAGAACTTCCCGGAAGACGAATCCGCCCGCCGCGCGAATGACGACATGCGCGCCGCCTTCGCGCAGCTTTACCTGAAGGGCGCGGCCGACAAGATGTCGCCGGTGCAGGCCCTCGCCTTGTTCTACGATTTCATCGATCTGACGCCCATCGGCCCGGACGGCGACGAGATGATCCGGCGCATGGCCGACCGGCTGATGGCGGTGGATCTGCTCGGCCCCGCGGCCAGGCTGCTCGATTACCAGGTGACCAAGCGTTTGGACGGCGTGGCGGAGGCACAGGTCGCCGCCAAGCTCGCCATGATCCAGCTGCTCGATCACAAGCCGAAGGATGCGCTCGCCTCCATCCGCAACACGCGCGTCGCCGGCCTGCCGGATGACGTGAACCACGAACGCATGATCCTGGAAGCGCGCGCGCTGGCCGCGCTCAAGCAATGGGACATGGCGCTCGACACCATCGCCATCGACGAAGCGCCAGATTCCCAGCGCCTGCGGGCCGACATCTATTGGGAAAGCGGCAACTGGCTGGTGGCCGGCCAGAAGGTCGAAGAGCTGCTGGGCGATGCCTGGAACGGCAAGGACGCATTGTCGGATGACGACCGCCACGAAGTCATGCGCGCGGCCATCGCCTATTCACTGGCGAATGACGAGCCGAGCCTCGACCGTTTGCGCGATCACTTCATGGCGAAGATGAAAGCCAGCAAGGACGCCGCAGCCTTCACCGTGGTGACGCAGAACATCAGCGCCCAGGGCGCCGCCTTCCGCGACCAGGCGGGACAAGTCGCCTCCATCGACACCCTCGAAGCCTTCATGAAGGACTTCAAGAAGCGGTATGACAACAACGCGGTGAATTAGGGGCGCGTTTTGAATCCGTAGCGCTTGTTCGTCATCGCCCGCTTCATGTGGGCGATGAGTTGCTCCGTGCCCTGCCGCCGCACTCCATACTGCAACCTCACTTCGCGCGCTTCCAGATGACGTCGACGTTCTCCCCACTCGGCGGGCAAACGGTCAACGTGAGCTGGTCTCCCGTGATCGCGACAATGCGCTTCTGATCTGTGCCGTTCCAGTTCGGGAATGAACTGCCGTCGATATGGATTGCAATGCTGTTGTCCGCCTCGTTCACCGCGTATTTCCCGAAGTAGGTCTGCGTCCCATCGGCTGTTGCCTTGTTTTCTTCCGGGGTACCCTGCCAGAGGGTATTGCTTGCGTAGTTGGCGCGGTCCGGCCGCATGACCGTGATGATGTACCGCCCGCCGGCATCGAAGAAGGCAATGCCCGCCGGATTTGCACCAAACTGCTGCAGCATGGTGCCATCATGCTTCTTCTGCTCCCAGGAGATGAGCGTCCATGTCCCGACCAGCTGATCCTTCAGCGATAGTGTGGTGACATGGCTCATATTCACTCACCTGGGGACGAACTCCGGCGACAGCATACCTATTCCCCCGCCAGAAACACTTCCGCCCGCAGCATCTCCAGCGCCGTGCGCAGCTCCGCCATGCGGCACGCGCCGATGCGCTTGCCCCAGTCCGCTTCGATGCTGCGCGCGAAGGCGCGGGCGGCCTGGCCATAGGTGCGGCCCTGCGCGGTGAGGCGCACGCGGATGGCGCGCGCGTCGTCCGGATCCTCCACCCGCTCGACATAGCCCCAGCGTTCAAGGTCATCGACCAGCGCGCTCATCGACTGCTTGGTGATGCGCGAGGCGCGCGCCAGCGTCGTGAGCCGCGCGCCGCCGGGCACATCCCACAGGGGCTGGATGGCGGCGGAATGGGCGGGCTTGATGCCCTCGAAACCGGAATCGGCGATCCAGCGGGCGAACTCGTCCGTCGCCGTCTGCGCCGCCAGCCTGAGCAAGGTGCCGAGGCCGGGATGCGGTTTGGTGCTTGACATATGGTCAGTTTACCTGACTATATTGGTCAGGTCAACGAACCAATTGACGATCCGATCAGCGAGCAAAGAGACCGGCCCATGATCCACCACATTTCCATTCCGGCGCGCGATCCGCAGCATGTCGCGCGCGTCCTCGCCGAGCTTTTCGGCGGCTACGCCGGTCCCTTCATCGGCCCTATCCCCGGCGCCTGGGTGGTCTATCAGGAAGACGGCGTCGGCAGCGGCATCGAGGTCTATGAAGAAACCACCGTGCTTCAGCCCGGCGATGGCGAACACATGGGCGGCGCGGGCAAGAGCGAGCCGCCGCGCGCGGTGGCCTTCCATGCGCTCATCTCCGTCGCGTGCGACCGCGCCACCATCGAGCGCATCGGTGCGCGCGAAGGCTGGCGGACGAAGCACTTCTGGCGCGGCCCGCCGAACCGCCCGCTGTTCGAGCTCTATGAATTCTGGGTCGAGAACCGCGTGATGCTGGAAC
>DATIVW010000394.1:0-5771 GCA_035465595.1 Rhizomicrobium sp.
CGCGGGCTTCAAACCCTGAATGCCTTCGAGCGTAACGCCGTCGCGGATGAATTCGTCGGTGTCGACGATGGTGTCGCCCTTGCGGCCCTTGATAGTGACGGGCGCGATCTCGTCCTTGAAGCGGCCGGCCTTGCGCGCCGCTTCCGCCTTGTTCTGCGAAGCGACGGCGAACTTGTCCTGCATCTCGCGCGTGATCTGCCATTCGCGGGCCACGTTCTCCGCGGTGACACCCATGTGATAGCCGTGGAAGGCATCCCACAATCCGTCCTTCAGCATGGTGTCCTGCAGGTCGAGCGCGCCCATCTTCACGCCGGCGCGCAGATACGCCGCATGTGGCGCCTGGCTCATGCTCTCCTGTCCGCCGGCGACGACGATCTTCGCATCGCCGTTCAGGATCTGCTGATAGCCCAGCGCCACCGCGCGCAGGCCCGAGCCGCAAAGCTGGTTCACGATCCAGGCCGGCGTCTCATAGGGAATGCCGGCATTCACGCTCGCCTGGCGCGCGGGGTTCTGGCCCTGCGCGGCGGTGAGGATCTGGCCCATGATGGTTTCGGAAACGTCCTTGCCCGAAACGTCCGCGCGCTTCAGCGCCGCGGTGATCGCGGTCCTGCCGAGTTCATGCGCGGGCACACTGGCGAAAGCGCCGTTGAAAGAACCCACGGGCGTACGCGCGGCCGAAACGATGACAACTTCTTCCATGGGATTCCTCGCAAGATTTCGTTTTGTTGCTCTGCGCCAGCAAAATGCCGCGAATGCGAGGAGGCGTAAACTGCGCCTAATGTCCCCTACAGAACAAAGGCTTACGGAGCGTCTTCGTTGATGCACTGCACAGAAAAGCGGCAAAAGGCACTGGACAGAGTGGACAATTCAGGATGGACTTAATGCCACATGCGTCCCGAGAGGCGCGGGGGAAACGCCTTCGGGCACAGCAATAAGCAGGTTGGACGTGGCGGAAGAACAGGCGGGCCAAGGCCCCGTGGTCATCAAGAAATATGCGAACCGGCGTCTCTACAACACGCAGACATCCAGTTACGTGACGCTCGATCACCTCGCGCAGATGGTGAAAGAGGGCATCGAGTTCGAAGTGCATGACGCGCGCACCGGCGAGGACATCACCCGCTCCGTGCTGACGCAGATCATCTTCGAAGAGGAAGGCAAGGGACAAAACCTTCTGCCGATCAAGTTCCTGCGCCAGCTCATCCGCTTCTATGGCGATTCCTTGCAAGCCTTTGTGCCGGGCTATCTCGATCTGTCGATGGACAGCTTCGCCAAGAACCAGGAGGCGATGAAGAGCCGCGTGGCCGAAGCCTTCGGCGGCGGCTCCAGCGCGCTGGAAGCGATGACGCGGCAGAACCTTCAGATGTTCGAGCGCGCGATGAAGATGTTCACGCCGTTCGCGATGCCGGGTGCTGCATCCGGAGAAGATGCGCCGAAATCCGCCAACGGCACCGCGCCGGTCAAGCAGTCCGAGGAGATCAGCGAGCTCAAGAGCGAGCTCGAAGAGATGCGCAAGCAGCTTTCCGAACTCGCCCAGAACCGGAAGTAGCGCAAGAGGCTCAAGGAGGCGGCGCGCTAGAACAGTCCCATCATCTGGCGGCCCTGTGGCGGGTTCTTCGACTGAAGGCAGCTTTCGGCATGCCACACGATCGTCGTGCCGTTGCGGTCCTTGATCGTGTGGCCTTCCACCATGGGCAGAAGATCGCGCTCACAGCTGACGAGCGCCGGATGCTCCACCATGAAATAGCCATGCGTGCAGCTGCCATGCAGCACGCAAGCCATGGCGAGCACATAGACGTTCACGCCGCTACCATTTCAATTCGAGATCGGGCTCGCCGAAATGGAAGCCCTGGAAATAGTCGACGCCGAAGCTTTCCAGCATCTCGGCCTCTTCATCCGAGCCGACCCATTCCGCTACGGTCTTCAGATTGAAGTTCTTGGCGAGATCGACCAGCGTGCGCACGAAGATCTGGTTGTCGCGCGACTGGGCGAGGCCCTTCACGAATGAGCCGTCGATCTTGACCATGTCGACATGCAGCATCTGCAGGTTGCGGAATGAGGTGTAGCCGGCGCCGAAATCGTCGATGGCGACGCGGCAGCCCATCTCCCGAAGGTTGGAGACGAAACGGGCAATCTCCTCGAAATCGTTCAGCGCCGCGGTCTCGGTCAGCTCCACGATGATGCGGTCGGCGACTTTTGCGTTGGCGCTGAGATAGTCCGCGAAGGATTGCAGCCAGGCGGAATCGCCCGTGGTCGTGCCGGAAACGTTGACGGCGAGGCTCGCCCGCGGATTGGCGTGCAACTGCGCCACCGTCATCTCCAGCGCGTGACGGTCCACCAGCCGCACGAGACCGAGCTGCTCGGCGGCGGGAATGAACTGGCCGGCGCCCATCACCGAGCCGTCGAGCTTCTTCATCCGCAGCAGGCATTCGTGATGCTTCACCTCGCGCGACTTGGCGCAGACGATCGGCTGATAGGCGAAGACAAGGCGCTGGTCGTTGAGCGCGGCCACCACTTCGTCGGCGATGCTCATCAGGCGCAGGCGTGCGGTCTCCCGCTGCGGAGATTTCACATAGGTGTGGAAGCCGTCGCGGCCATTGGCGCGCGCGCGATCCAGCGCTTCCTCGGCGCGCAGCATCGCTTCCTGGCTGGAGGCGGCGCCGGAAGGCAGCCACACCGCGCCCACGCTGATGGTGGCCGCAACGGTGCCGGTGCGGGTAGCGATGACATCGCTGCGCACCGCGCCGCGCAGGCGCTCGGTGACCAGCGCGATCTCGCGCTCGCCGCAATTGCCCAGGATGATGCCCAGCTTGTTGCCGGCGATGCGGCCGATGATGTCGCTCTCGCGCAGGGCCGCGGCGAGGCGCTCGCCCACCGCCACGATCACTTCGTCGGCGGCGCCGAAACCATAGGCCTCGTTGATCATCGCAAGGCGATCGACCGAGGCGACGAGATAGGCGCAGGTGCGTTCCTCGGCCTTGGCGTGCTCGATGACGCGGGACAGCTCGGTGCGCAGCGAGGTGCGATTCAAAAAGCCCGTGAGCTCGTCACGCGTCGCCAGATAAGTCAGACGCTGCGCCTCGATCTTCTTTTCGGTGACGAGACGCACCATGCCGCTGAGGCGTTCGGCGCGGCCATGAATGCCCGGAAGGCGGATGCCGCGCATTTCGAACCACGACGTGCCCATCGCGGAGGCGCCTTCGAATTCGATCTCGAACGAGGTTTCCTGCGGCGAGGCATCGCTCAGCACCAGCGCCAGATGCTTGCGTCCGGCTTCGCCCATCCATTGACGCAGGAATTCGCCGCGCTTGAGACGATCGATGTCGGCGTGACTTGAAAGAACTTCGGTGGCGCCGTCCCAGGTGATGCGGTCGTCAGCCATCGTCCAGTCGAAGACCGCCTGGCGCGCGCCGGCTACGGCAAGCCGCAGCCGCTCGGCGTCATGCGCCGCAGCCAGTGTACGGATGCTCTCCGACGGCTTCTTTGGAAGCGTCTGACCCTGCACTCACCACCACCCTTGGCCATTTTTGGCCTTATGCCGGGGATGATGCGGGCGCACGGATTAAAAAAGCTGAAACTTGTAGGCGTCTGCGGCATCCTGCGTCGTGCGGCCCGTGATTTGCGTTAAGCGAGTGTTATGACGCTTGTGAGGTCTTTCTCAACTGTTGCCGCCACCGCCGTTCCGGTGGCGTGGAAGAGCCTTGCGCGCGTCGAAAAGATCCGTCTTTCCAACGCGCCCGATGGTGAACGCCGCGACGCGCAGCAACAGGAAGAGTTCGCGACCGCCCGCCTGGCGCGCGCGCGTCTGTCCCGCGATGAAACGACAGGAGTTGTCCCGGAGCAGGACGAGCGGCGTCTCGTCTCCACGTTCGTGGCGCAAGTGCTTGCGCAGGTGATGCCGGGCCATTCGGCCGACGCGCGTTCAGCCCTTTTCGCCTACCGCAACGGGGCCGCGCAGATCGCGCCGGTTTACGACCGCGACCTGTGAGCGGCGCGCCAGCGCCAGTCCAAATCCCAGAAGTGCGGCCGCCGAAAACAGCAGCAGCGCCGTGCGTCCGCTTTCGCCGCCCATCGCCGCCGCGCCGGCCAGCAAGCTGCAGGCAGACAGAAAGGCATGCGCCGTCGCGCGTTTCTCGATGCGCCAGCGGCGCGCGCACAAGGCCAGCATCGCCAGCACGCAGACCGACAGTGGCGCCAGCGACAGAACCTCTGTGCCGCTTGCCGCCGCGGCGATGCCCGCAAGACAGGCGAGCGCGAGAATGATCGTCGCGACCATGGAAGACGGCGGATGCTCGAACCCCGCGAACAGCGCCAGGGCGAGGGCCACGGGCGCCAAGGCGCAGACCACAAGCGTCACTGCATCCGAAAAGATCAGCGTCGTTGCATCCGGCAATGCCGCGGCAAATCCGCTGCAGAACGCGAGCGGCAGATAGAGCGCCGCCGCGAAGCGCAGATAATCGCGCGCGGCCGGTCGCGCGCGGCCGGCGATGAGCGCGGTGACGATCGCCGAGCAGGCCAGCACCACAGCGAACGCGATCGCGACCGGATTCAAGCGCCGCGCTCCTTGAGCAGCGCCTTGATCGCGGCAAGCTCCGCTTCCACGCGCTCCAGCCGAGCGGAAAGTTCTTCCAGCGATGGCTTGCCCGCCGGCTTGGGCACGGGCGTCGATATCCCCGCATGCTGCGCGATCTCCTGCGGCGTAGTGGCCAGCAGCGCGGCAAGCGTCGCCACATCGCGCGCCGAGAGCTCGCGCTGGTCCTTCCACACCTCGGCGACCTCATGATCCGACAGGCCGAGTGCGCGCGCGGCGTCGCTGCGCGTCAGATGCGCGGAATGCAGCCGCGCGTCGAACCATGCGGTGTCGAAGAAGAGCGCCATCACGCGAATCTAGGGAGATTCTGGATGCGCGGGAAGGACAGGCGCCCTAACGAGCTGTGTCCAAAACCGTGTGCTCGAGCATCGCCGCGCCCAGGATGCGGCCATAGCCGCCCTGCTGCACAACGACGACGATGGAATCGCGCGAGGAGCCCAGCAATTCCTGGCGCGGCAGATCCAGCGAGAAGGTCTGGCCCTTCCACATGCCGAGCGCGCGGATCTCGCGCACGATGTTGCGATAGGTATAGGTGTGGCCCTTGTTCTCGCCATCGGTGATCGCAACGGTCGCCTGCGGCTGCACGCGGAAAAGCCAGATGGTGGCGTTGGGATCCTTGGCATCGGATGCGCCGACACCGACATGCACCACGTGCTTGTCGGCGGAAAGCCATACCGGCACGGCCTGTTCGTCGGCGGCGCGCGCGGCGATGGTGCTTTCGATCTGCGCATCGCGTCCGCCGACAACGTCGGTCACGCCGTCGACGATGATCTGCGGGGTGTAGACGCCGCCGCGCCACATGGTCTGCGCATAGGCTTTCTGGCGCTTGGTGTCGGCATCATTGGCCAGCGTGTCCTTCCAGCCCAGCATGTCCCAATAGGTGATGGGCAGGCTCATCGCGATCACGTCCTTGCGCGATGCGAGCTGGCCGAGGATGGCGTCGGCGGGCGGGCAGGAATTGCAACCCTGGCTGGTGAACAGCTCCACCACGACAGGACGCTTCGCATTGCCCGCCTCGGCAATGACGGGCGGCAACAGTGCCGCCGCTGCCGCGACGAGCACCGCGGCACTCAGGAACGTAAACCGACGCAATGACATAGCCGGCACCATAGGTCCCGCGACCTGCCCCTTCCATTCACAGTGGCTTGAAGCCCCCAAAGTAGGGATATCTTGCCCGGAATTG